>JAQWEU010000009.1 GCA_028704755.1 Minisyncoccota bacterium
TTAAGCTGCTCCAGATTATGCTCAAGTATTGATTTTCCAAATAAAGAAAATAAAGGCTTTGGCTTTGTCAATGAAAGCGGATAGAATCTTGTACCATTTCCAGCTGCTAAAATTATTGCTTGCATTTTAATTTATTCGATTATATTTATTATCACTCCATCTAACCAATCAGATCCATGACCGTCTTTACCAATATCTTCGGACTATGGATCGGATTATTCTCAGCAAGGATCAGATTCTTCCCGATGAATTTCCTATCATCTAAATCCTTATCTATTTCCACCATCGAAAGTAATTCTGGATGCTTCCTATTGATCTCAGAATACTTTGAAGCAGGAATCATCTTCTTATTATAAATGACATAATCCAGATCATTTTTCAAATACTTCTCTATCTCAGCAACGAAATCACAGACAGTAAAACCATTAGACTCTCCATTCTTATTCATCGTATTGCATATATATATCTTCTTTGCCTTACTCCTCTTCACTGCCTGCGATATCCCATCAACTAATAATATTTGGACTAATGAAGAATAGATGTCACCCGGTCCGATTATGATCGCATCAGCATCTTCCAAAGCTTCAGCCGAATGAGGACATACCTTTGCCTTAGGAGTAAGGAATAATTCCTTTATCTTCAGATTTGGGTCATGTTTTGGTACATCAATATTCGTCTCCCCAGCTATATGCTCGCCATTTTCTAAGATCGCATGCAACTCAGCACTCGAAAAAGCCGTTGATGGATATATCCTGAAATCCTTCCGAAGAAGGCTATTGACCTTTCTGAATGTCTCCCCATAGCTCCTATCGACATTCAGATAGAAAGCTAGCATCAGCAGATTGCCTAGGTTATGCCCTTGGAATTCCCCATCCTCAAACCTGTAATTCAGGACCTTACGTATGAAAGGATTGAAGTCTGAGAGCTCTAAAAATGCCCTTCTGAGGTCTCCGAATGACACGACATTATAATCTCTTCTGATCCTCCCAGAAGAGCCACCAGAATCCAAAACAGCCGATATGACCGTTATCTTCACTGGATATTTCTTCAATTCAGAAAGCAATGCCATAGGCATCGCATTTCCTCCTCCGATACAGACTATTTTCTTCTTTTTCACCATCGGAATATTCTTTTTTTCTACGAATGGGTTTGTAAGCATTTTTCAAAACGATTTTCTCGAGAGAATCCTGACATGGTCTCGGCTTCAAAAAAAGGTCTCTCATTTTTATAAATCAATCCCAATGGAATCCTTCCTTCGCTCCCATAATTCCACTCCCGGATGAGCTTCAAGGCTGAATCCTTAGACGATAGATCGGGATTTTGTCCACAATAGACCCTTTCATTGTAAAAATCAATATTATTATAGAACGAGACGCATGGCTGCAATACTTCTATCAAGGAAAATCCTTTATGTCTATCAGCATCCAGGATGAGATTCTTCAGATCCTCCACTTTGCTCGAATAACCTCTCGCGATGAAAGAAGCGTTTGCTGCCAGTAATAATTCAAGGATATTCAAAGGTTCTTCGATAGTTCCTTCAGGAGTAGATCTCGTCTTGAGCCCCTTTGGGGTAACGGCCGTGAACTGACCAGTCGTCAAAGCGAATAATCTATTATTATGCAATATTACTTTTATATTGGAATTCCTCTTTGCTGCATGGATGATATGTGATATCCCCTCATCGAAACATCCCCCATCCCCGATGAATGCAAACAGCTTGAGATTAGGATTTGCTAATTTTATCCCTTCTGCAAGAGAGACGGACCTCCCATGAAGACCGATAAAACTATTCAGATCCAGATAATCAGCTATCTTCGAACTACATCCAATATCCCCGACTATCACGATATCCTCCTTCGGAGTACCATTAGCTATCATTTCTTGGATTGCCTGCTTGAAAGCCATCAGGATTCCGAAATCTCCACAGCCAGGACACCATGTATTAGGACAAGTTGTTTCTAAATTCACTTTTTGATTTTCCATATTATTATTTTTTAGAAATTAATTTTGAGATCCTATTCTCCAATTCCTCGATATAGAAAGGTCTTGAACTGTATTTCAATATCGTCTTATCAGCTCGTATTCCATATCCTGCCATCACCCTTCCCAATTGGGACAAAGCATTATTCTCTACCAAGATTATCTTCTCTACTCCATGCAATGCTTTATTCATCTGCTTTGTTGGAAAAGGAGACATCAATATCGGCTGGATGAATTTCAATCCCATCTTTTCTGTCACTTCCCTGACAGCTCCAGCATTGAATCCCCAAGAAATGACTGCTGTTTTCGAACTCTTATTTCCATAGACAGCTACTACTTCCACTGAATCAATAGCCTTCTCCATCAGCTCGAACTTCCTCAATCTCTTTTCCTGCATTGCTGTAATAAGAGGCTCGTTCTCTTCTATCGTCAGACCACCCTCATCATGCTCATAACTACTAGCTTTTACTACCGCCCCTTTAGTTCCAGGATATGCCAAAGGAGAGATTCCAGTCTCATTGATAGAATACCTCATATAATCTCCCTTCTTATCCCACAATATCTCCTTCTCTTTCTTTATCTCCTTGAATGCTTCTTTCGAAACCGAGAACGTGCCCTCTGATAACTCCTTATCGATAAGCAAAATAGAAGGCGTCTGGTACTGCCAAGACCAGTTGAGTAATCTTCCTGACCAGACAGCTGTCTCTTCAGGCGTTGCCGGAGCAGCCACGAATTTCTCAAAATCACCAGGACCAGGATTGATACAATACAATAAATCAGATTGTCCACTATAGGTCGGTACTCCAGTTGCTGGTCCCATCCTCTGGCTATTTATGAAGACAAGAGGAATCTCAGCCATAGCCGTAAAGCTTATAACCTCCGAGAACAGGGCAAATCCCCCGCTAGAACTTGCAATCATCGTCCTTTTTCCTGCATAAGAAGACCCGACAGCCTCATTAGCGACAGCTATCTCATTCTCCAGCTGGACAGTCAATACCCCTAGATCATTCTGATGCTCAGCAAAATAATGCAATATGCCACTTGCCGGAGTCATCGGATAAGCATAATACATATCAAGTCCAGCCTTTGCAGCTCCTAATGCCGTAGCCTCATTTCCAGTCATAAGATATTGAGGAGCCTTCGAATTAGACACTTGCTCAATCTTCAAGAGCTGATCGACAGAATCATAAGCAGCTTTAGCAATCTCCAGATTATTCCCTTTGTTCAGTTCTTTTTCTAATATTCCTTTTACAATACTCCAGCTTATTCCTACTATCTTTACAAATCCTCCTATCATTGCTGTATTTGCCATTATCGGAATACCTTTCAATTCTTTTACGATCTTATCTGCTTCGACTGGACATCCTTCGATCTCATTCACCTTCCCGCTATTGAAGATCATCAATCCTTCTTTTTTCAGGTCTTTCCTATGCATCTCGGCCGTCTTCTTATCAAGTGCGATTACCATATCAACCTTCTCTCTTCTTCCAGCGATAGGTTCCTCAGAAATCCTTATCTGGGAAAAATTATGCCCTCCTTTGATCAAAGACTGGTAGTCGTCATATATATATACAAAATAGCCTAGCTTCTTGAATATCTTCGCAAGGATCAACCCTGCCTTCCTCGAACCCTGCCCAGCTTGTCCTCCGATTATAATTGAATATTCTTTTGACATTATTTTTTGATTTAATTATTTATTAGTACAAGATGATTATACTACAAAAGAGAGACCCTTTCTAGTAAAAGATTCACCTAACGAATGATAGTGATATGTTCAACATTGCAACGAGAAATTGATAAAAATAAAAAAGCCTCCTTTCGGAAGCTTTTCTTTATAATTCTTTGCAATCTCGCAAAAGAATGCTTGCCTTATTATGATTTATCTCTATCACCCCTTGTCCGTTTTCAAAAACCTTATCACCTTTTTCCGACTCAATCCTTAACTTTCCCTTTTTGACCGAAGAAATAAGGGAAACATGATGCGACAGAACCGTAATTTCACCCTCATCAGTTGGGATGTTTACTTTCTCTGCCTCTCCTTCGAACAATATTTTTTCTGGAGTTGTGATAATTAATTTCATATTATTTTTGTTCTTCAAAAGATTTTACGACTTCATCGATTTTTCCTTTCATGAAGAAATTAGATTCTGGAATATGGTCTAAATCACCAGAAATTATCTTATCAAAACCATCGATAGTTTCCTCGATCTTTACATACTGTCCAGGTATTCCATTGAAGACTTCTCCGACGAAGAAAGGTTGGGATAGATACTTCTGGATCTTCCTAGCCCTGTTTACCACTATCTTATCTTCTTCAGCCAATTCCTCAATTCCTAAAATGGCAATGATATCCTGCAATTCCTTATACCTCTGCAATATCTTCTTCACTCCGACAGCCACCTTGTAATGCTTCTCTCCGACGATTCTTGGATTCAGTAAGGAAGAGGTTGACTCTAATGGCTCAACAGCTGGATAAATACCAAGAGAAGCAATAGCCCTTGATAATACCAAAGAAGAATCAAGATGAGAGAATGTTGCCACAACTGCAGGATCAGTCAAGTCATCAGCAGGAACATAAACAGCTTGTACGGAAGTGATAGAACCATCTGCTGTAGAAGTTATCCTCTCTTGGAGTGAACCCATTTCAGAAGTCAGAGTCGGTTGATAACCGGTCTGAGATGGAATCCTTCCAAGTAATGCAGAAACCTCCGATCCAGCTAACACGAAACGGAATATGTTATCCATGAACAACAACACATCCTTCTTTTCCTTGTCCCTGAAATGTTCTGCAACAGTCAAGGCAGTAAAAGGCATCCTGAACCTGACACCAGGAGATTCATTCATCTGTCCGAATACTAAGCAAGTATTTCCGATAGTGTTCGAATCTGTCATCTCTCTATAGATATCATTACCTTCTCTTGACCTCTCTCCTATACCTGCAAACACAGAATAACCTTGATGGAATTTAGCGATATTAGTAATAAGCTCTTGGATCAAGACAGTTTTTCCTACTCCAGCTCCTCCGAATAGACCTACCTTACCTCCTTTTGGAAGAGGGCAAAGAAGATCAATTGCCTTGATACCAGTTTCCAATATCTCAATGTCAGATTTTTGTTCCTTCAATTCAGGCCCTTTCCTATGGATAGAAACCATATTCTTCTCCTTTATCTCACCCTTGAGATCGATTCCTTCTCCTAAGACATTGATTATCCTTCCTAAGACGCTCTTACCCACTGGAATCATGATAGGATTTCCAGTATCGACGACTTCATCACCTCTTTCAAGTCCCTCAGTCGGTCCCATAGCAAGACACCTTACTTTGCCCTCGCCAAGTTCCTGTTCTACTTCCAAGACCAAATCCTTATTTTTGACCTTTAATGCATTATACAATGCAGGAACCTGACCTTGGTCAAATTCTACATCGATAACTGGTCCGATAACTTGTATTATTTTTGCCATATATTTTATTAATTATCTTTTTATCCCATAGCTTCTTTGGTAGAAGAGATCTCACATACCTCAGAAGTAATTTTTTCCTGTCTCGCTTTATTATACTCCAATCGCAATCCTTCAAGTAGTCCTTTCGCATTATCAGAAGCATTCCTCATTGCCATCATCCTAGCAGAATGTTCTGAAGTATTAGCTGAAAGTATGAATTGATATATAAGATACTCTATGAAGACAGGAACTATTCCGTCTATGATTACCGAAGAAGTCGGTTCAAGAAGATAATCAGAATGTCTGTCACAGCTCTTATGTTCTTCCTTCAGGAAATTATCGATAGTATCATTTCCAAGAGGAAAAAGTTTTATTTTTGAAGGTTTTTGGATGAAAGAAGAATGGAAATGAGTATAAAAAAGATATATTTTCTGGTACTCATCATTCAGATAACTATTGATAAGGAAATCAGAAATCTCCTTTGTCTCATCAAAATGCCAATAATCTCCCACGCCAGAAAGCTGATTGACCATATTCCTGTTCTTATAATGATCAATCGCCTTCTTGCCGATTGCCATTATGTCAACCTTCCCTTGCTTAGATATCTCAGGTATTTCCTTATCTGCTAATTTGAAAATATTAGAATTGAACGGACCACAGAACCCTCTATCAGAAGCCACTACGCAGACAAGTATTTTTTCAACCTTTTTCTGCTTCAGAAAAATAGAATCACCTCTCTCTAGAAGGGCATGCATCTGACTGAGAAGTCGTGCCATTTCCTGAGCGAATGGCTTTGATTGCATGAATCTCTTCTGGGTCTTTTTCATCTTCAAGGCAGAAAAAGTCTCCAAAGCACTAGTCAGCTCGGAAATATTCTTTACTGAACCGATTTTATTTTTGACTTCCTTTAATTCCATAGGATGTTTTAATTTTTCTGATAATATCTTTCAATGCCTGGGCAGTTTCGTCTGATAAATCTCTTTTTTCCTGTATTTCCTTTAATAATTCTGGGTGAGAGATTTCGACTTCGGATAAGAGATCTGCCTCGAAAGAACTTACTTTATCCATAGGTATCTCTTCGATTCCTCCATTGACGCAAGCGAATATCACAACCACCTCCTTTTCAACTGGCAAAGGAAGTAAATCCTTCTGACTAAGCATCATTCTCATTCTTTTTCCTTTCTCAATGATCATTTTTGTCTGAGGATCCAATTCTTCCGTGAACTCAGAAAACCTTTCAAGCTCTTGGAATTGTGCTAGATCAAGCTTCAATCTTCCAGAAACTTTCTTCGTGGCTTTCATCTGAGCAGCAGAACCTACTCTCGAAACAGATGTTCCGATGTTGATTGCCGGCTTCTGTTCTTTTTTGAACAGAGTAGAATCCAAGAATATCTGACCATCAGTAATAGAAATCACATTGGTCGGGATATATCCTGAGATATCACCAGCCTGGGTCTCAATGATCGGTAATGCAGTCAATGAACCACCTCCTTTCTCGTCTGATAATCTTGCAGCTCTCTCAAGAAGCCTTGAGTGTAGATAGAACACATCTCCTGGATAAGCCTCTCTACCTGGCGGTCTTCTTAAGATCAAGGAAATTTCTCTCCATGCCCAAGCCTGCCTTGTCAGATCGTCATAGACAGCCAAAGCATCTTTACCGTTGTCACGGAAATATTCTCCCATCGTAGCCCCAGTAAATGGTGCTAGATAGACAAAACTTGCTGGATCATCAGGAAAAGCACATACGACAATAGTGTATTCCATTGCCCCTGCTTTTTCCAAGGTAGCAATCAATCTCTGTGTCTTACTTTTCTTCTGTCCACAAGCCACATATACGCAGATTGGCCTATTCTTTTCATTTTTCTGATTAATGATAGTATCAATTGCAATAGAAGTCTTTCCTAATCCTCTGTCTCCGATAATGAGCTCCCTCTGACCTCTTCCTATTGGAATCAATGCATCAATGGCCTTGATTCCTGTGTGCAATGGAGTAGCGACAGGCTGCCTCTCAATGACAGAAGGCCCTTTTCTTTCAAGTGGAAGATAAGTCTTAGTCTTTATTTCCCCTTTTCCATCAATAGGCCTTCCTAACGGATCCACTACCCTGCCTAGTAATGCTTCACCGACTGGTAGGGAGAAAACTGTCTTTGTCCTTTTTACAACCGTACCTTCTTTTATCTTGCTATCAGAACCCAAAACAGCGACACCGACTTCATATTCCTCCAGATTCAACACCAAACCAAGAGTATCAGCACCTTCGAATTCGACTAATTCAAAATTAGAAACGCCTTTCAATCCAGAAACTTTGGCAACATTGTCTTTGACTTCAACAACTTCACCTATTTCTTCCATTTCAGGAGTCAATTCCACTCCCAATAATTGTTTTTTAAATTGTTCAATTATGTCCATAGGTTTTATTTTTTAATCCTATTAATACATCTTTCAAGGATGCCTTAACGAGGACATTCTTTGTTTTTAATCTAAATCCTGCAATCAAGTCAGTATCTACCTTCTCCGATATCTCTTCTATTCCTTTTACCTCCTGCTTCAGTCTTTCTTTTATCTTCTTCTTAGTATCTTCATCAAAATCAGTAGAAAGTATCAATTCAGCTCTTTTCTCTTTCTCGTATAACTGATATGCCTTCTTGACTATTGCAGTATGATATTTTTCCTTATTATTGCCCAATTGTTTCTTGAGATTCTTGAACACTTCTTCCGCTTTTTCAGGATTTTCCTCGATAGCTAGACAGACTGCCCTTGCCCAAGATGAAATTTGTTTTTCTGCTTTCATAAGGCTATATTTTCATCTTACTTAAGAATTCTGCTGTAATTTTCTTGTTCTTCTCAGTATCAACACTCTCTTTAAGTAATTTTTCAGCTAGGACAAAAGCATTATTCACGACCCCCTCTCTCAACTTCTCCTTTGCTTTCTCTTTGAAAGCATCAGATTCTTTCTGAGCTTTTTCCAAGATAGTAACTCTATCAGTTTCAGCTGATTTCACTATTTCATCAGCTCTGTTCTTTGCTTCGACTTCTGTCTTGGCAAGAATATCCTTTCTTTCTCCTTCGTTCTGCCTAGCAGCATCCTCCTTCATCTTATCGATAGCAAGGATTCTTTTTTCAGCTTCCTCGGCCTTTTTCACTCCGGACTCGATCAGATCCCTTCTCTTTTTCAATAGATTCAAAAATGGCTTATGTACGAAATAAGATAAGACGAAAAAAAGAATAGCGAAATTTATGATCTGTCCGATTAGGACACCAAAATCTACTTCCATGAATTTATATTTTTGAAAATTATTTTACGAACAAAATGATCAAAGCAACGACTAAAGCATAAATAGCTATAGCCTCAGCAAAAGCGATTGCTAGAATCATACCTGTCTGTACTTTTGAAGAAGCTTCTGGATTTCTTCCGATTGCTTCTGAACCCCTTGAGCCGATCAAACCGATACCGATTCCAGGCCCGATAGCTCCTAATCCGATTGCTAATGCTGCAGCTAATTGTGTAAATGTTTCCATATATTTTTTTTATCGACTATTTCTTTTCAAGAATATAGCGAATTATTTATATTATTAATTATTTATTAAACCATTATTAATCACAAAATATTGAATTCTGTAATTAACAATACCTTAATTGGTTATTACTACTTCTTTTCCTTGCTGTCAAAATTCGTCGTACTCGTCCTCTTTTCCAAGAACGGTATTATCAGCTTATAAACATCTACTACTGTTAGCACCAACCCCAGGAATATGAATAATAATAACATCCAAGGGAATGATCCGAATCTCTTGTCTAAATATATACCAGCGATTATGCATGCCACCATCGGGAGAGCTATCAAGACTCCGAGCTCGCTTCCGATGACCAGCACCTTTCCCATATTAGTGTTCTTCTGCTGATGTTGTGAAGACATAGAAAACAGTAATTAATGCTGAAAATACTAAAGCCTGGATGAATGCGACGAATAATTCTAATCCAAGGAAAGGTAATGGTACGAGATAAGGAGTTATATAGAATGAGATGACCATGAGCAATATCTCTCCCGCGAATAGGTTCCCGAATAAACGGACGCCCAATGATAAGGTCTTCGTAAGCTCACCGATACCCTCAAGGATACCGACAAAGAACATTATCGGACTCTCGAATTTGATGTATTTTTTCAGATAAGCCAACCCTCCTAACTGCTTAATGGCTGCGATATGGATGAAAAGCATTGAGAATATCGCTAGAGCTAAGGTGAAATGAAGGTCAGAGCTAGGGGCTCTTAAAAAAGGAAAAATCCCCAACCCAGGGATCAATTCAAACAGATTAGCCGTCAATATCAAAAGGAATAGAGTTGCTGACAAAGGAAAAATCTCTTCAGTCTTCTTTCTGTCTCCCGTCATCCCATCGAAAAGATTGAAGATGGACTCCAAGACGAACTCGAAGAAATTCTGGACCTTGTTAGGAACGATCTCTCTTTTTCCTAACCCAAAAATAAATAGGACGATTAATAATAACACGCATACGATACTTAATAAAAAAGTATTAGTAAAATTGATCCCAAAAAGATTGAATACGGCTGAACCGAATAAAGATATTTCTTCCATTTATTTTATTAAGTAAAATGTTATTATTTGCAAACACCTTAATTTTACAGAAAACGAGGAATATGTCAAGAAAATATAATAATAATTAAAATAAAACACCTTGCAAGATTAGTGTTCATATCTCAAGAAACACCTTTAATTTGCTTCCGTTGAAAAGTTCTTGCCCCTTCTTCCACGTATGGAATGATCCGTAGCATCGCTCCGGCATCTCTTGGCTGTCGAGTCATCCCATTTGGTAACACGACTTCCATTTTGAAACCTTTCATTTCTTTGATCTGGTCCATAAGTCTTTTGGATTTACTGGCTCCTGTGCAGAAGGAAGAATCCTCCGAATTGAAGAATGCTGCATCGATACCGAATCAAGAAGTCTTCTTGTGAGGAGTGGGAATGATGAATAATTTACCATCATTCCTCTGTATCATCAGTATGTTCAACTTTGGCCTTGTCATTTCAACAACATCATAGGATAGCCTAGAAGACAATGCCGAAGAACTTGCCACTTGCCAAAGACTTTAGTAACAAAAAAAGAAGGCTCTTGCCTTCTCATCTCCTGATTAATAAAAGGTCTGCATCATCCATCCCATTTACACGGACATGCATCTTATAATTTACCAATTGATAGAACTGGAACAATTCACTAGAAGGAGTTACCAATGGAAAGAATTTATTCAAAAAAAACTCTCTTTCAGCATGGATGAAGAAATCAACCAATGTCACATCATTTACTTTAGGAACCTCTTCGATCCCTAAGTCATTATCACTGAGCAATTCTTCGAAATAGATATCTTCTGCGCTTTCTTCAGGATAAATATCTTCAAAAGTAATTACATCTTCCATCATTTAACACCTTGAATTTGCTGATTATAGGATAGACAAAAAAATATATTATGTAAATAGCTCAAGCATTGAAGAAATCAACACTGTTCTTCCTATCGAAATCCATCCTCAACACTCGCGGGAAGATATTATCCTTCGGATACTTCTTTATCTTCTGAGGCACGAACCCGAAACTCGTGAATAAAGCAACTGCTTTTTCATTCTCAGGACGAACCTCTAAATAAAAATCTACGTCCTTATTCTCTAATTTCTCTACCAATATCTTCATAGCCTCGACATCGCAACCACTATACCAATACTCCTTTTCTCCGATGAACACCTGCATCTTATAACTCCCCGACTTATCCTTGACAACCTTGTCTCTTAACAAGGAAATCATTCCAATCGGTTCACTTTTCTTATTCAGAATCATGAAATACATATCCTTCTTATTCTTCATTATATCGACAAAGCTTAACAATATCTCTTCCTTTGAAGGCACTTCCACTCCTGGGAAAAACTGTCGCAATAACTCCTCATCCCTCATCCATTTTGAAAAACTTCCTAAATCTAATTCCTTTAATTTTCGTAATGAAATCTTCACGATATGAAATAATTTATTGTAATAATACCTTCATTTTACCTATTAAATCAAAGTCTGTCAAAAACACCGTTTTTCTAGTTTGAATAATAAAAAATCCGTTTCAAAAAACGAATTATATTTTTTTCTTTTTTTCTTTTTTCTTCTCTCTACACTTGCACTCCGTACAAGTACCTTCACAATCACAGACAGGATCAGGATCATCCTTCCGAGGGAACCAGATATCTTCTTCAGCCATTTTAATCTACCAGGAAATAATATACAATATTTATCGACTTTTGGCAAATAATTAAAAATCTACCCCTTAAGAGATAGATCATTTAATAAATCTAGTGATTCAATTTTGCATATTCCTCAAGAGCGACATCCTTATCACTCCATGCCTCTTTCCTACCATTCTCCCAACATATCCATGGTTCGCACCCTTTTCCAGTTATTATCACAACATCATCCTTACGAGCTAATTGCAAAGCTTTCTTTATCCCCTCCCTTCGATCAAAAACCCTGAACAGCTTATTACTATCTTTTACCCCAGAAGAAACCTGGTCGATTATCTGTTGAGGATTCTCATCGTAAGGGTCTTCATTGGTCACAATGACATAATCCCCATACCTATCAGCTATCTCGCCTAGGACAGGCCTTTTCCAGCTATCACGGCCACCTCCGCAAGCACCCAGTACGCAGATCAATTTGCCATTTGCAGGTTTTAAAAAATCATACACTTTTTCAAGAGCAACAGGAGTAAAGGCATAATCGATAAAAATATCAAAAGGCGTATCGATTATCTTTTCAGTCCTTCCTGCTATCTGACCGATTTTCTTGATCGCATCACTGCATTGGATCAACGTTGCCCCGAGAGAAACACCGATCGCTATAGCACAAAGAGCATTATACACATTGAACTCGCACAACAGATTCAATTCGAACTCCACTCCGTCTACCTTGAACTTAGAACCATTCGGAGTCACTATTATATCCTCTGCCACGAAATCCGCATTCCTGTTCTTTATTCCATAAGTAATGACTTTTTTCGAAGGAAAAGAAAGGAAATATTGAGCATGTTCATCATCTAGATTGATCACGTGCAGATCCTTCGCCTCCTTGAATAGCTTGCCTTTCTCCTTCTTATAATTCTCAAACCCCTTATGGGCTTCGATATGTTCAGGATTGAGGTTCGTTATTGCCGCTGCATTGAAATCGATAAATCTATGCCTATTCTGCTTTACCCCCTCAGAAGTCACTTCTAATATCGCATAATCACATTTCGCAGCGACAGCCTTAGCTAAGAATTTCTGCAGGACGAACCTTCCAGGCATTGTCATCTTCAGCTTATTATCCTCCTCCTCCTCACCGATCTTGAAAGACAAGGAAGAAGATAAAGCGACTTTTTTTCCAGACTCTTCCAATATCTTTGATATGATGCTCACAACAGTGGACTTTCCTCCAGTTCCAGTCACTCCGATGATCTTTATGCTCCTTGAGGGATCATTACATACAACACAAGCGAACATTGCTAATAAATAATGATAAAAATCTACGAATCTTTCAGGAATAATTTTTTTTAATAATCTTTTCATTGGATGTGTTTTAAATAAATTATACAAGTTTAATTTCCAAGTATCTGCAAAGCCTCTTTGACTCGCTGTTCAGTATCTTTCATTTCGATCGGCAATTGGGAAAGAGCTTCGATTATCTGTTTTTTCGAAAACCCTAAGGTGCTCAAAGCTTCAAAAGCCTCATCCGTAGAATTCACTTTCTTCTCTTTCTTATTGATTTCCTCAATCTTTCCAGTCAGCTCTAATACTATTTTCTGAAGCTTTTTCAATCCAAGACCCTTTGCTTCAGCAGGAACCTCCCCTTGGGTCAACACCTCTCTCAGGCTCTCAGGAGTCTCAAAATTAGCCAGATTCAGAGCCGTCTTAGGCCCAACACCAGAGATTGTTTTCAATATCCTGAAAAAATTTGATTCTTTTTCAGTTAAGAATCCATACAATTCTAAGAACTTTTCTCCAACAGAAAGGAATGTGTATATCTGTCTCTCTTCACCGACTTCGATCTTTTCCAAGTTCGAAGAGGATAAGAATACCTCGAAACCGATACCACCCCTGTCTAGGACTATCTTTTTATCGTCTTTGTATAAGACTTCGCCAAAAATAAAACTGATCATAATCAATGCATTAATTACTAATAAAAACGATAAGAAGATTGCTATTTTACGCAACGGAAACCGACAAGAGTACTCCATTGCGGATCAGAGAATAGATCCAAAGCGTAAATACCTGCACTGTCACTGTCTTGATAATTACCACCTCTTACGAAATATCTTCCTCCTGCAAGAGTCCTCACCTTTCCCATACCCTTCAAAGAACCATATTCCTTATTATCAGGACCAATATTTACATAACCGATAGCCCCGAAACTAGCTATATCAGCTGCTGGATAATCAACCCAGGAACCAGCAGGGTTTACCGTGAATCCTTCCTTATAATTCACCCACTCACTAAGATTTCCTGAAAAATGCCATATATTCTCCCCATTCAACAATTTCAATTCCGCTAAAGAATTCCCTGCTCCGACATCGACATTCCCCTTATTATATCCCCCTTTTAAGATGTCGCTACCGATATTCCCTCTCTTCAATGAGCCAGCACTCCTTCCATCTATCCAGTTCGCATCATTCTTTATTATATTATTCGCTAAAGCCATCCATTCAGCATTATTCATCAGATGAGCCCCAATCGATCTGCAAGAATCCTCAGCATCATCAAAAGAAAGATTATAGAAATCACCAGAACCGTTCGAAACCGGACAAGGAACATCATTATTGAACCTATCCTTGCAATTATTTCCAGCACTCTTTCTTGCCTCATACCTCATTACGCAAAATCCTGGTCCAGATATCCATTCATCCTCTCCAGGCTTATTCAGACAATCAGAATATTTTTCTCTTGGATCACGCATCACTTTCGTATCCTGGGAATAATATATCAACCCCCCTTCCTCAAGAGAAGCATATAGTTCATACCCCTTCAGATCAGAAGTTGTCCTGAACATATAACATCTACCCATACTCCCTTCAAGATACTGAGGATCATTTGGAATCTTAGATATGTACCCCGACAGAGCCGACTCCAAATTATTACACTTATGACCAGCATCAGTGGCCCCAATACAACACCAATCATTCTGGGATGGATATTGTTTTAATCCCATATTAGAATATACCAATAAAGCTTTCCTTATCGCATCGATATCAGCTTTTCTTCGTGAGTCCCTACTATACTGGTTTATACTATCAAAATAAGCGATTACTATTCCTGCGAATAAGGCTACGACAGCCGCAATAATAGCTAATTCAATAATGGTAAAAGAATGCTTCTTTTTTAATGACATAAAAATATTTATAATAAAAATTCTTTAACCCTGTTACTATAATTGATTATAACAAAAAAAATAAATAATTGGAATACTACGAATCCTTTTAGGTTATTATACACTAAAACAAAAATAAAAAAACCTCACCCCTCCATCCTTATGACATGCAGACACTTGCATATTTTCAATAAATAATATATATATAATTATATATTTTAAAAGAAAATTATGCCAATTACAACATCTAATAAAAAACGCTTGCGCCAGAATGTCAAAAGAAGGGCAAGAAATGTTCAAAAGAAGAAAGATATCAAAGCTTTAGTAAAGGAGTTCGAAGCTCTATTAGTAGAAAAGAAATTAGAAGAGTCTAAGAACCTTCTTCCAAAAATCTACAAGATATTCGACAAGGCTGCTAAGACAGGGTTGATCAAAGCGAACACCGCTAGCAGAAGAAAAGCCTTATACGCTAAACATTTGAAGACCTTAGAGACTGCAACTGCTTCTAAATAAGACAAAGACCTGACTAAAAGTCAGGTTTTTTATTATATAATAATCATAATGACAATACGAATAATTCGATTGCCTCCTCTTGTCCTACTTGTCCGACCTTCATCTTCCTGTCAAGCTCGACTAACAAATCGAATAATTCCTTCAATTCATCGAATTCGAAATTCTTTGCTTGCCCGAGACACTTCATTCTGACATAAGGATTCATGCCTAATTCCCCAGGAGAGAGATTCGGAGACTCTTTTACGATCATCAGGTTCTTGACATGTGTTGCAATCGTAGCAAAAAGCACCAGAAGCACCCCATTATCTTTCAGATAACTATCTATCAGAAAGAATGATAATCTCTTATTCCTCGCTCCTACCGCATCAGTAATAGCAAAAATATTACCATCCTCGCTTTTTTCAACTAGCTTATCTACATCTGCTAAAGTGATCTCTGTTCTCTTTTCCGCTAAAACATAATTAGATAATTTTTTGATCTCATTCTCAAGTCCGAATAGATCCTTCTTGAAGATCTTGGCAAGTTCGGTAATCACCCCATTCTTTATCCCCACACTGCAATTCTCTGCCTCTACGACTATCCATTGCTCAAGGTCCTTGCCTTCAAGAAAAGTGAATTCTTCCACATGGCCTTTTTTCTTGATGAATGCAGAGAAAGCATCGCTTTTTCCGGACTTCAACTCTTCCTCGATGAATAAGATCAGATTCTCTGAATTAGCAAAGAGATCACCATTCTCCACCACATAATCCTTCAATTTTGAATTACCTGAAAGACTATTGATTATTATGAATTTCTTCGAGGAAAACATTGAAACCGAAAAGACTTCTGACCTCAGGTCAAAAGGATCTATACTATTCGCATTCAGACTGACGATCCCATTCTCTCCATATTTCATTTTCCAATCCTCGATCATCTCATTGAGCTTTCTCTTGAGGCGGAAAGTATCTTTTCCATAAAATAGATATAGCATGATTATTTCTTTAATTTCTGACAATTAGGACAATGGAATGTCCCTCTTCCTCCAATGATTGTCTTGACTATCATATTATCACAATATGTACAGTTATGACCATCTTTTCCATAAACTTTCATAATGTTCTGAAAATCCCCTCGTTCTCCATATATGTTCCTGAAATCAGAAAAACTATCGCCCCCTGCCCCGATTGCCCGCTTCAATATATCCTTCATCACCATGAACATCCTCCTGAAATCCTCTTCTGTAAGCCTAGGCACAGTCTCTTCAGGATGCACCCCTGCCTCAAACAGTATCTCACTCGCATATATGTTGCCAATACCAGCGATTATCGACTGGTCCATCAACAACTGCTTTATCTTACCTTTTTTCTGCCTGAATAAGTCGATAAAATCTTCTGATCGGAAATCATCTTCCAGGGGCTCAGGTCCAACATCGGCAAAAACAGTTTCAATATCCTCATCTTTCCATAATTCGATCTTAGCAAATTTCCTCATATCGCATAAAGCGAGTTGTCTACCATCATCCAAAAAGAATATCACCCTTATGAACCTATTGTATGGATCGTCTTTTATCGGCCCCTCTACTAAAGAGACCCACCCCTTTTCACTTTCTGAATAAGCCCAATTACCTACTAACAGATGCCCTGTCATCTTCAGATGTATCAATATTACCTGACTATTCGATAAATACAATAATATATTCTTTGCTCTCCTCCTCACCTCTATGATTTTCTCATTCTTTATAACATTCCTGAAATCATTAGCATCGACATTCTTGACGATCTTCGGAGTGTCTGTCCAAAAATCAAGAAAAGTCCTCTTAAGGACTTCTTTTCTTAAACCGTTTACAGTTGTCTGGACTTCCGGTAGTTCAGGCATAGGATTATAAATAATTATTCAACTTAGCGATAATCTCCTGAGGAGTGAAATGAGCTTTGACTAGAAAATCCTTTGCCCCAAGCTTCAACCCTCTTTCAATGTCTTCGCCCTGGCCAAGATTCGATAAGATGATAACAGGAATAGTCACTGTCTCAGGATCATTTTTCGCTCTTTCAAGCACCTCGAAACCGTTCATCTCAGGAAGAATAAGGTCAAGAAGGACTAAATCAGGCTTCTCTTCCTTTATCTTTCGTAACCCCTCTTCTCCATCTACAGCGACAGAAACATCATAATTCAAAGCTAATAATTTCCTACTCATCAATTCCCTTAAGAATTTATCATCTTCGATTAATAGTATTTTTGCCATATTTTATTTATTATTGATTTAAATTTTTAATACATTAATTAAAAGCCATCAAACTCCTCCTCTGCTGATACTCACCTAGTGAAATCCCCTTAGTACCATAAAGACTGTCCAGTCCTGCAAGATATTCTGCCTCCATCTGATCAGCGATCAAAGCCTCTTTATACACATGGACCTCATCAATCATACCGCCTAGATAGCCATCTCTTGATGAAAGATATCTAGATCCAATGCTAAAAGTATTAAAAGCTGGATTGTTCAGAAAATATCCTCCAGTCGAAGAACTTCCCGCTATATAAATAAGGTCAACAACTTGTTCTCCGTCAATATATATTTTATTGTAATTAGTTCCAGCCGTCAACACTAGATAATGCCACCTACTATCCTTATAATAATCGCTCCCCTTCCTTTGATACGCCGCAATCACTGATGAGCTGTCATAAAAATAATATGCAAGACTCTCATCAGTATAACTACCTGTCCAATCTCCTAATCCGACAGTAGTCCATTTGTCAGAACCATTAGAAAGAACGAATAAGGAATTATACGTACCAGTTTTCCACTTAAACCATAATGAAATAGTCCCTGTTGATATAGTATTCAGATCGCTGACAGTAGTAATATCAACATAACTACTTGCCCCATCGAACTCCAGACACTTCCCACTGATACAGTCCCCACCAGCTCTCACAATAGGAGGGATCGCAGAAATGACTCCATCAGCACTCCCCCAAGTATCCTTCACATCATCTGTCGTAGCATTACCTCCCGCAGCTGTTGGCCCATCGAACTTCCATTCCGAAACGAATGCCGTCGGCAATGATAATGGGATTGACACAGAAAAAGCTTTTGCCTTGGTCAGATGAGCCTCATATTGAGAATCCTTAGAAAAATTCGTATATATGATGCTCGACAATAAGGCAATTATACCTGTCACTACGACCATTTCCAATAATGTGAAACCTTTCGAGTGTTTTATACTGTTATTTTTCATCTTTTTTCTTCTTTTTCTTTCCACCTTCCTCCCCTTTCTTATAATCCAGATAAGAATATATGAAGATATAAGCTACTCCGACGGTCAGAGATATAAAAAGCACATAGAATGAATAATTCGGCACTAGGATCGAGAATAAAATGATTATAGCAACTGCCTTGAAGACCTTAGCAGACATCTTATTCGTCCTTTCCCAATTCTCATCGCTTGCCAATGCCCAAGGAGTCCTTACTCCGATCATATAATTCCTCTTCACCGTATCCAGCATCACCCCTACGAAATAGAATAAGAAAGAGAACATCGGGATAATCGCTATTACCATATCGAACTTTAGTCCCAGATTCCATAACAAAGTCAAGGAAGAGACATAGAACATGAATAAGAGGAATACTAGGATGAAATCATCATAGGAATCCTCGAACTTCTTGATGTTCTCCTTCAAAGGATCTATCTTAGGGACATAGGCAAGAATTATATAGAAGATCAAGGATATGAAAGGCAGTACCAATATTGAATTCTTACTCGAGAACCCATCAGGCTGCCCAGTGGCTCCCCAATGCATTACTATCTGCTCCGGAAGGTCTAGATAAAAATAGAACACCGAGGCAAAGGAAAATATTAAAATAGAAAGTGAGATGAAGAGAGCTGTTTTTCGCATAATTATTGATTTTTATTATTTATATGATTATCAATAATATTATATTAAATATCCGATAAATTAGCAAATTAATCAAGCTCCGATCATTGACTTTTAATGTGTTTTCGGCTATATTATGAACAAATGAAACTTCTCGGCAAAATAATAGCAAGTACAATTGGGCTGTATTTGTCCGACTACTTCATTTCAGGAGTGGTTTTCGATGGACGATATGAAACATTTCTTTTGGCCGGTATTATCTTAGGACTTTTACTATTCTTTATAAAACCGATTCTTAATTTAATCACCCTACCCTTAAGAATAATAACCTTGAATATCTTTTCTTTCATAATTATCGGATTCCTTGTTTGGCTAACTACCAATATCCTACACAACAGCATAAGCATAATAAATTTTTCTAGCTTGATTTGGACCACTGTCATTGTCTGGATAGCAGAATTATTGATTTCGCTTGACATTTAAATTTTAAAAATATGAATCAAACATTACTTATCATTCAAGCGATAGTTTGTATATTGATTATCGTTTCTATATTATTACAACAAAGAGGAACAGCTTTAGGCGGTGCTTTTGGCGGCGGCGGAGGCGGAGGAGAATCATACAGTACTAGAAGAGGTTTCCAAAAGAACCTATTATGGATTACTACTGCTCTGATAATCATATTCATTGCCGTATCTATTCTCGATCTGACAAACATTAAATTACCTTTTTAATTAGATTTTCTTTTAAAATATCTCTTTTAAAATTAATGCTTCTTTAAAATGCTTTTTTTCAAAAAAACAGAACAAAAACCAAGAAGTTTTTTCCCTTCTTTCGGTCAATGGGCTCAATTCTTCAAGATATTGAAACCGAAAGAAAGATTCATTTTCCTTTTCCTATTAACAGTTTTCCTTACATCAACGACCTATTCTTGTCTAAGTTTTTATTACAAGAACACAGAAATAGTCCCTGCCAGCTATGGGACATTAAAATATGGAATCATAGGACAACCTCAATTCATCAATCCACTATATGCCCAAAGTTCAGAAATCGATAAGACCATCCTTGAATTAGTCTTTTCAGGACTGATGAAATATGATGAGAATGGAAAACCGACTCCTGATCTGATAAAAGACTACAAATTCATCGAGAATGGCAAGATATTTGAATTTACCATCAAGGATAATGTTAAATGGCACGATGGAGAACCTTTGACTATTGATGATGTCATCTTCACGATAGAATTGATCCAAAACCCTTCCTACCTCAGCCCACTCTATTCCAATTGGACCAGTGTAGAAGCGATCAAAACTGCTGATAATAAAGGAATTATACGACTGAATCAACCATATAGTAATCTGCTCGACAATCTAGCAGCCTTGAAGATCATGCCTAAACATATCTGGAAAGATATGCCAGTCCAATCAATTTTTAAGAATGAAAAGCTTAATATCATCTCTCCTATTGGTTCTGGACCATTCAAAGCAGATAACATCATCCAGAACAAAGATGGCAAGATTCGTATATTGACCCTTAAGGCTAATAAGGATTACTTCGATAAGAAACCACATATCCAATACTTCCAGATATATTTCTTGACCGAAAAGAAAGAAGATAATAAGACATCTTCAGGAGTAGCAAGAAAAGAATTGACAGACCTACTGAGAAATGGCCTCCTTGATGGAGGGATGATTGACAATTCCATTACCTATGACGAAAAAAAATTCGATAAGACAAAGAAATACAATATAAAGAACACTGATTATTTCGCCATCTTCTTGAACACCCAGACAAAACTATTTTCAAACGCAAAAATCAGACAAGCCATCAATCTAATTACTGACAAGGAAGAAATAATGGCAAAATCCATCAATGGACAAGGATATGTCATAAATTCTCCTATTCTATCAGAGTTCTATAACGATACGCAAACGACCCAAGTACGGGATATTGAGAAAGCCAAAGAACTGCTTACCGAAGAAGGATTCGTTCAAAAGAACGGCTCAATAGCAAAGACGATAAAAAAATCAGGAGGATTTGAATTGAAGAAGAACCTGGAATCAGGTGATAGTGGAGCCGAAGTAAAGAAATTACAAGAATGCTTGGCAAGAGATAAAGAAGTTTACCCAGACGGAACAATCAACGGAAATTTCGGCGAGAATACAAAAAAAGCCGTTATTGCCTTCCAAGAAAAATATGCTGATGAAATCCTGAAACCCGCTGACCTGAAAGAAGGAACGGGAAAAGTCATGGGGGTTACCTTGAAAAAACTTAACGAGATATGCTTTGCTGATTCTGAAGAAGAAACTAAATTATCTATCATCTTGAAGACCGTTAAGAACCCTAGTCTTGAAATCGCTGCTAATGAGATAAAGAAGCAATGGGAAACTATTGGAATATCCGTTGATGTGCAAGTCTTAGATACAAATGATATAAAGAAGGCTATCGTCAAAAAAGATTACGATGCTATCCTGTTCGGAGAAAGACTATTCTCTTCTCCTGACCTATTGCCATATTGGCATTCAAGCCAGATATTTGATCCAGGATGGAACCTTTCAGCCTTCCAGAATGAAGACTTGGATAAGGCCCTTGAAAAAGCAAGAAGGACTTCGGATGACCAACAAGAAGAAAGAGCAGAGTCATTGGCCGAGATAGAAAAAATACTGACAGAAGAATCTCCCGCCATTTTCCTTTATTCCAATGACTATCAATACTTATTGAATAAGAACTTAGCTGGTCTTACAACAAAAAAAGCTATTGATCAGACTAGGGTATTTGACAATATCTCGAATTGGTACTTAAAAGAAGAAAGAGTTTGGAAAAAATAAAACAAAATAATATGGAAGAAATAAATTTATCACAATTAACACCAGATATCAGGAAATTAAGCGACATGTCTAATGTTGTCTTCGATAAGGAATGGCTTAAGGCCGCTGAAGACCTCGACCTATATTTCATGTACAGGGGAATAAAGAATGACAACGGATTAAGATATGATATTACCGTCATCCCTTCTCTGATGCTTGGAAAGGAATTCATCAAGACTAAAGGACACTTCCACTCATCTGGACACCCAGAATTCTATACGATCCTTGAGGGCGAAGCTATCTTCCTGATGCAAAGAAGTAATAAAGACTGCTATATCGTCAAAGCAAGAAAAGGAGAGTCAGTAATTATTCCTGGTGAATATGAGCATATCACCATTAACCCATCAAAAGAAACATTAAAAATGGCGAACTGGATCAGTTTAGACTACACCTCAGACTATTCAACCATCAACGACAAGCAAGGTGCTTGCTGGTTCTATACGACCGAAGGATGGGTAAAGAACCCGAATTATGATGAAATTCCTGATCTGAGGACTGAAGAGTCGTTAAAAGAAACCCCTAACGATTTCGAATTTCTTAAAAAAACAATATAACTTCAAAAACAAATATCTAGTAGTTAATACTGATAATCCATCTGAAGGTGGATTAGATTGTGCTAACTACTAGCTACAATTATCAATCAATGATAAGCTCGCCTTTCTCAGAAGCAGCTTATTTAACTATATAAAATATATAACAAAATGAACGAAGAAAAGAACATAACTCCTCAAGAAGGAGAAACAAAAAACAGTTCCGGCAGAAAGATACATTCTTTCAGGCCCCGAACACCAAAAAGAAGGATGAACAATCATCTACCAAGAAAGAATAAAATAAATTCATATCAGGATAAAAGGATTCCTAATGAAGGACAAGCAAAGACTAATTACCCTAAGAGTTCGAAAGAAGAAAATACTAATGGTGAGAAAAAACTTAAACTGATTCCATTAGGAGGATTAGGTGAAGTGGGTAGAAACATGATGATTCTTGAATACGAAAACGAGATCCTCATAATCGACATCGGTTTCCGTATGCCAGAAGAAGATATGCCAGGAATCGACTATATCATTCCTAATATCGACTATTTAATGGAGAATAATAGGTATAAGAAGATCGTAGGCGTATTAATTACCCACGGACACTTCGATCATATCGGAGGAATTCCATATATCATCGACAGGATTGGAAACCCTCCCATATTCGCCTCATCTCTTGCTAGAGGAATCATTTTAAAAAGACAGGACGAATTCCCTGATCATCCAAAACTTGACATTACAGAAGCGAACGATGGATTCAAGAAAAAACTTGGCCAATTCGAAGTAGAGTTCTTCAGACAGAATCACAACATCCCTGACAACATGGGATTATTCATCAAGACTCCGATTGGAAACATTGTCCATACTTCTGATTTCAAGTTCGACCCATTCCCAGTGAACGAACCTCCTACTAATTTTGAAAAACTAAGACATATTGGTAGCCAAGGAATTGATCTATTACTATCTGACTCCACTGGAGCCGAAGAAGAAGGCCATTCCTTATCAGAAAAACAGATATTCGAAACCATGGAAAATATCTTCAAGGAGACTAAAGGAAGGATAATCATTTCCACCTTCTCCTCGCTAGTGAACAGGATCCAACAAGTAATAACCTTATCTGAGAAATACAACAGAAAAGTAGGATTCATTGGACACAGTATGAAGAGTAACGTCGAGATAACCAAGAAGCTTGGATACTTGAAAACAGAAAAAGGATCACTATTGAAAAAAGTGGCTGATGCTAACAACCTCCCAGATGATCAAGTGACTATCGTCTGCACTGGAGCTCAAGGCGAAGAGAATGCCGGACTTATGAGAGTTGCTACTGGAGAACATCAATCTATTTCTATCAAGCCAGGAGATACTATCATCTTCTCCTCATCAGTCATTCCAGGAAATGAAAGATCAGTACAGATGGTCAAGGATGACTTCTTAAGGCAAAAAGCTACCGTCATAAACTACAAGATGATGGATATTCACGCCGGAGGTCATGCCCAAAGAGAAGAATTAAGAGAAATGTTCTCTATTATGAAACCAAAATTCTTCATGCCTGTCCACGGACAATATTCCATGCTTTTCGCCAACGCTAAGTTGGCTGAGAGTTGCGGAATTCCAGAAGAGAATGTTGTCTTAGCTGAAAGCGGACAGATTGTCAACCTGTACAAGAATAAGATCGAACTCGATAAGAAAGAAGTAATTTCTGACTTCGTGATGGTAGATGGGCTAGGAGTTGGAGATGTCGGAGAAGTCGTCTTAAGAGATAGGCAGATGTTGGCCCAAGAAGGTATCTTCGTCATCATCGCTGCTGTCAACAGGAAGACCGGAAAGATCCAAGGCTCTCCTGATATAATCTCAAGAGGATTCGTCTACCTCAAGGAATCAAAAGACCTCCTATACCAGACAAGGAAAAGGACTATCCAGATCATCGAGAAAGCTACTGCAGCTGGATCAATAGTGAACTGGACATATGTCAGGGATAACGTAAGGAATAATGTAGGAGATTTCTTATTCCAGAAGACTCAGAGAAGACCAATGGTCTTGCCAGTGATTATTGAAGTATAAGAACGGAATACAGGATATAAAAAAGCACTCTTAATAGAGTGCTTTTTCCTATTTCGAAATCAGTTTGCTTAATTCCTCCACTTTCTCTTTTAATAATTCTTCTTCTTTAGCCTCGACTATCAGTCTCAATAATGGTTCCGTATTCGATCCTCTGACAAGTAACCACCAATCATCATGATCTATCCTGACACCATCCATCATATTCAATTTCCCATCGCTATACTTATTCTTTATCGCATCGATTATACGCTGCTTATCTTCTACCTTGAAATTGATCTCTCCAGAATGAAAATACCTCTTATACTTTTCCATGATTTCAGAGAAAGGAATACCTTTTCTCTTTATCTCATCTAATACTATGGAAATGACAAAAAAAGGATTCTCGGCATAGGAAGAATTCTTCAGATAGAAATGACCAGAATACTCTCCTCCAAAAAATATATCCTTATCTCTCATTTCCTGCTTTATAAAAGCATGTCCAACTCGCCCGACCACAGGCTCTCCGCCATTCTCCTCAATTACTTCCTTGACCGTATTACTACAACGGATATCGCTTAATATTCGCAATCCCTTATTATTTCTCAGCAATACTTCTGCTACCAAGGCAGTTATCAGGTCGCAGGATAAGACCTCTCCTTTTTCATCAACGAAAAAGACCCTGTCTCCATCACCATCGAAAGCTATCCCGACCGCAGCCCCTTCATCGACCACCCTCTTGCAAAGAATGTCAAGATTACCTTTTTTCAAAGGATCAGGATCGTGATTTGGAAAACTTCCATCCATTTCAGGAAATATACTTACGAAATTTTCCATATTCAATAATCTGCCCGCTGGTAACCCAGCAATCCCATTAGATGTATCTATCAACACCTTGAAATCATAATCATTAAAAAAACTATTTGCTGATACATAATCATCCAAGATATTTTTTTCTTCCACTTTACCTAGCTTGTTTTCAGAAAAATCTCCTAAAGTAGCCACCTCCTCAATCAGCTTTAATCCGCTCATTTCTCCGACCGGCACAGCATCTCTCTTGACCATCTTAAAACCATTATACTGCCTAGGATTATGACTTGCTGTCACACTTATACCACCATCATAACCATAGTTCGCTACTCCGAAATACAGCATTGGAGTCGAAGCAAAACCCCCCGATATTACCGTTGCACCTTGATCTATCATTCCTTGCCTTACTTTCTCATATAAGCTATCAGAAGACAATCTATTATCTTTCGATAAGAATATCCTTACATCCTCTTTATCATACTCATTCTGTATGAAGAGAGCAAAGGCCCTCCCGATCCTATAGGCCCAATCCTCATTCACTTCATCTGGGTAAACGCCTCTGATATCATAAGCCTTGAATATATTGCTCATTTTACTATTTTTTAGCTAATTTATTATTGAACTCCTTAATTGACTGGGCATAATCCTCACTATTGATCTGTCTTCCAGTTAATAACCTATCTAATCCTGCTACATAATCCTTCTGGACTCCTGACAATGTCATGACATCGCTATAAACAGAAACCTCATCTATTAAACCCTTAAAACTATAAGTCCAGGCACTCGAAGTGCCGAGCCTACCTATCTCAAAAGAAAAATTACTATTCCTTGGAGTATTTGTTGAGAAATCATCGCTCATCTTATCAAGCACTCCATTTACATATAATCTTACTCTTTTGCCATCAAAAGTTGCCACCAGATAGTACCACTTATTCAATTCGATCTTCTTATCAGTACTCACACTTCTTGATACCGCAGTCGAATCGACAAATCCAGAATTAACAGAATCATCAGGCTGTACCTGGAACCATCTGTCATAGCTTCCTCCACTCCTACTATAACTCAAAAGTCTTTCCCATGTCCCATTATCTGCACTCCTATTGATCCATAATGAATAAGTCCAATTACTAGTATAAGGGACTTTCGCTATTTCAATAAAATCACTCGTTCCATTGAACTCGAAACAACCTCCATTAAGACAGGAGTCCTCAGTCTTTCTAGTTACTCCACTAATAGTTCCGCTATTGCCAAAAGTTGAAGAATCTAACACCAAAGTCCCAGTCTCATCAAACTGCCACTTTCCAATAAGCTTCTCGATATATTTTCCTTCATTTACTCCCCAAACAGACTTTATATTAGCAAAATTTGCCTTCTCCTTTGAGCTATTCATATTTGACATTATCGTCATACTAGAAATTATCCCGATTATCAAGATAGATATCAAGACTTCTAATAAGGTAAATCCTTGATCATGAACTATTTTCATATATTTAATACTTATTCGCTATGTTATTAATGTTATTGAACTTCGAAACCTTCTGCATGTATTCCTCTTTTCCAATCAACCCCTTAGCAAGCAGATGATCAAGTCCTGCCATATAATTATCTTCAATCTCTGATATGCTCATGACCTCATCATATAAGGAAAACTCATCTATCTTTCCATTCATCCAGCTATTAAGATTAATATCTCTGCCAATATATGCATTAGTAACTCCTCCGCTTATTAAAGTGCCAGTATCAGCATTCTCGGCCTTCTTCTCTCCATTAATATATAACTTTCCTCCACTTGCAGTATCAATCGTTCCAACATAATAATACCAGGTATTCGGCTCGATCACATCAGGAGAAATAATGCTTTTCGTTATTCCATCAAGCCTATACTGGAACCAAGGAAGCTTAGTCGAACTATTCACGACCCCTCTCGGATACAAAGATTCTCCTGTTACACTATAGAAAAGAGATTGCCAAGTATTAGTAAAACTAGATATGTTGAACCAGAAAGAAACCGTCAACTTATTAGTAATATCGACTTTCTTGAATTCAACATAATTAGTATTGCCATCAAAAATCAAACAACCCCCAAGAATACAATCCTTTTCTTGCTTCCATGTACTACTATCCACTGTTCCATTAAGAACTCCATTCCTTCCATAAGTTGACCCATCAATCACGTTTGTTCCAGACTTTTCATCAAATGACCACTTACCCAATAACTTACTGATATATTTTCCCTCATTGAGTATCCATTCGGTTTTCACATTAGCAAAATTAGCCTGCTTCTTCGACTCTCCCATATTTGACATCATAGTAATGCTAGAAATTATCCCGATTATCAACACAGAAATCAACACTTCTAAGAGTGTAAAACCTGCATTATTTTTATTATTGATAGTCATATTATGATTAAATACATTTTAGCAAATAATCAGATAAATTTAAAGGCCTATTAGTGATAAATTCCTTGACCTATCAACAAAAAGTTGCTATATTATACCTAATTCAAATACCAAACGCCTTCGAAGTATTTGAAATAAATAATAAAAATAAATAAGAAAAATGTCTTTTTACGAAATAAATTTGTTAGTTTCAACGATGCTATCCGAAGAGGAAGCACTTACTGCCATTGCTGGAATCGAAAGCAAGGTTGAAAAATACGGTAAAGCCATAAGCGAGAAGATCATCGACAAGAAAAAACTCGCCTATTCCATCCAAAAGGAAACCGAAGCTTGGCTTATCTACTTCAACTTTTCCCCAGCAGAAGGACTTGAGAAAAAAGAAGCCCTAGATGCAGTAGAAAAAGCTCTTAAGGCTGAGAAGAATATCATCAGATATCTTATTGTCAAGAAAGAAGAGCCAAAACCTATTAAGGAAAGAGCTAGCAGGAGGAATAGTGAGAAAAAATTAGAAGAAGTCCAGACAAAGATTGAAGAGATCGAAACACAATCTGAAGATGAAGAAGAGAAAGAATCTGAACCTTCTGTATCTGAACCAAAGAAAAAAGTCCAACTTGAAGAACTAGATGAAATATTGGATAAAGAATAATTAATAATCCATTTATATCTATGAATTTAAACAAAGTATTTTTATTAGGTAGAGTCGCTTCAGACATAGAACTCAAAAGAACACCTGCTGGGCAGAGTGTTTGCACGTTTTCTTTAGCAACTAACAGGATCTATAAAGATGCTTCTGGCCAAAAAAAGGAAGATTCACAATTTCATAGAATTGTCTTATGGGCAAAGCAAGCTGAAATAGCTTCACAATTCCTGACAAAAGGAGCCTTAGTATTGATAGAAGGAAGGATCCAGACGAGGAGTTGGGAAGGTACTGATGGAAGCAAGAGATTTACTACCGAAATAGTCGGAGAGGCAATGCAACTCGGACCAAAATCAGCTGGAGTTGTTGATTATAGTAGCAATATCGGAAAATCATTCGATGCCCCAGCCACTTCTAAGAAAAAGAATCCCCAGGATGATATTGATGATGAGATTCCGATCATCGAAGATGGAGATGAAATTGATATCAAAGATATTCCTTTTTAAAATTTAATTAATAAATAAAATTATGTTCTGTCATTTTTGCAAAAAAAATATCAAAGAAATAGATTTTCACAACACTGAGTTGATTGAAAAATTCGTTTCAAAGTCATCTAAGATAAAGGGTAAGAAAAAGACTGGTCTCTGCGCAAAACATCAGAGAGAGTTAGCTCAAGCAGTAAAAAGAGCTAGGATCCTTGCTTTGATGCCATTCGTATCAAAATAGAATGAAACTAAAAACAGACGCGAAAAGTGTCTGTTTTTCTTATTCAATGATTATTCCTCAGAAGGAGTTTCGTGAGCTGCCCCTTCAGGATCAGATGCTGCCGTAGGCTCAAAAGCTAATCCATCTTTCTCGATCTTCTTCAAGAGCAAGGATTTTATTTCCTCATAAAGAGCTTCATTCTCTTTCAAGAATTCCTTAGACTTCTCCATTCCTTGACCAAGCTTCATATCTCCATAAGAGATGAAAGCTCCAGATTTCTTGATTATCCCTTCCTTTATCGCCAAAGCTATCAACTCTGACTGCTTCGATATTCCCTCATAATAATAAATATCGAATTCAGCCGTCTTGAAAGGAGCGGCAACTTTATTCTTCACTACCTTCGCCCTTATCCTTGAGCCAGTTATACTGTCTCCCTGCTTTATCTGAGCAATCCTCCTCAATTCTAGCCTTACAGAGCTATAGAACTTCAAAGCAAGTCC
>JAQWEU010000049.1 GCA_028704755.1 Minisyncoccota bacterium
CAGATTTTGCTAAAGTAAACCAAAGAGAGATAAATATGATTGTTAAGAAGCTGAATAATCGCCCCAGAAAGAGACTGAATTATTTAACTCCTTATCAAGTTTTTGCTCTCGGAATGGACCCTAAAAACTATGGTACTTCAAACTAGAATCTAGGGATAATAATAAAAAAGCTAACCTAGTTTGGCAGCTTTTAATTTGTAATACCCTAGCCCCCAGAATACTGACATGGAACCTACTTCGCAAGTGAATAGCGATGGCTGCAAGTACAGCGTTTTCCATAACAGGAAGGAAAGATAAGTTATCAGTATTACTGGAATCAGGCATTGGATAGGATGCCATTCAATGCTGGCTTTAGAAATAGCTAGCCCTGCTAATATGCATGTCGCGAGGAATGCGATTCCTCCCAAAGGATCCTTCGATGGACCAAATCTTTCATAAAGCGATACGATCAATAATAAGAGGATTATCACCAGGACATAATATTTCATTTTTCACCAAGTTGCTGGATAAGATAGTAAGACTGATTTTATTATTTGTCAAATAGTTCAATAAAAGTATTTACATTTTTAAAAATAAGAATATAATTATTTTTATCGTTAAAAAATAATAACTTATAAAAAATATGGACACCCCATCGGGTATTTTAAAATTTTTAAAACCTGGGCAATTCGAAGCCGTTAAAGAATTTGCCAAGGACAAAGAAACTCCTTTCCTTGTCGTCAACCTGAATTATATCGAAAAGAACTTCGATGAATTGGAAAAAAATCTTCCTTACGCAAAAATATACTATGCAGTGAAAGCTAATCCTAATAACGAAGTGATTAAGATTTTGGCTGAAAGAGGATCAAATTTCGATGTTGCAACGATCTTCGAAATGGATCAATTATTTAGCTTAGGCATCTCTCCTGAAAGGATGAGCTATGGCAATACCATCAAGAAGGAAAAAGACATAGCCTATGCATATGAAAAAGGGATCAGGTTGTTTGCTACTGATTCTGACAGTGATCTCAATAAGATAGCCAGACAAGCCCCTGGTTCAAGAGTGTTCTTTAGGATACTCTGTGACGGAAGCGGTGCTGACTGGCCACTGTCAAGGAAGTTCGGTGCTCACCCAGATGTAATATTCAATCTAGCTATCAAAGCGAAGAAAATTGGATTAGAGCCTTATGGATTATCATTCCATGTCGGATCACAGCAACGGGATATCGGACAATGGGATAACGCGATAGCTCAATGCAAATACATGTTCGATTCATTATCGGAAGCTGGGATAGACTTGAAGATGATCAATATGGGTGGAGGGTTCCCTTCTAATTACATGCAACCATCCAATGATATCGAGATCTATGCAAAAGAAGTCACTAGGTTCCTAGAAGAGGATTTCGGAGAAGATTTTCCAGAGATAATCGTCGAACCAGGCAGATCTATTGCTGGCGGTTCTGGGGTGCTTGTCAGTGAGGCAGTTCTCATTTCCCAGAAATCAGTGACTAATCATTATAGTTGGCTCTATATCGATGCTGGTAAGTTCGGGGGCTTGATCGAGACCCTGGATGAGGCAATCAAATACCCTATTTTCACTGAATCATCAGCGAGTGGTGAATTGGAAGAGAATGAGAGTAATCTTAAGGAATACATCATCGCTGGCCCCACATGCGACAGTATGGATATCCTCTACGAACAGAACAAATACAAATTGGATAAGAACCTGAAGGAAGGAGATAAGATGTACATCCTCACGACAGGAGCTTATACCACTAGTTATAGCGCTGTATGTTTCAATGGGATTCCTCCTCTGAAGACATATATCACTAGGTTCTAATAATCATATAAAAAATCACTCTCGATGAGTGATTTTATAATCCATTCTTCTTGAAACATTCTACATACTTCTTATCAGACCCCTGCTCATGGGTGATGAGCCAATCTTCTAGGAAGTCCAGAAGCTTGAAAGCTAGATGAAGATTGTTGTGGATCAAGGCGTCGCTTTTCAAATTAGAAAGATATTCAAGGAATAGCCTGTGCTCCTTTATGTGCTCTTCAGCATATTCATAATTGAACTTCTTGAAATAATCTTCCTCGAATTTCTGATGATAGTTAGAGAATCTTTCTAATTCAGAGAATATCTCATATATCCCCTCTCCGGACTTGAGAGAATGTAGAGAATTATTCAAATGATTGATTATCTCTATTAACTCTTCGTGCTGTTTATCGATCTCCTTTATGCCGAGATCGTATTCAGGTTTCCATGTTATTGACATATGTTTATTATTTTAAGAAATTATTACCCCAGATCATTTTTAAGATAGAGAGCTTATTGCCATAAGGCGGATAAGAGACATCTAATTCAGGCCAAAAAGATTTCTTCATCACTGATTTCTTGTGGGAAAAAGTATCGAAAGATGCCTTGCCATGATAATTCCCTATCCCGCTATTGCCCACCCCTCCGAATGGCAGGTCGTAATTGCTCGTATGCAATATAGTAGCATTTATGCATAAGCCTCCTGACGAGGTCGTCTTGGTTATCCTTTCTTCGAGCTCCCTATTATCAGTGAAAAGATATATAGCCAAAGGTTTCTCCCTCTTATTTACCTCTTCTATCGCTTCATCGATATGGTCATAGGTTATTATCGGCAGGATCGGACCGAATATCTCTTCCTTCATGGCTTTGTTCTTCCAGGAACAATTATCTATTATCGTAGGAGATATATATAGATTCTTTTTATCGATCTTCCCTCCGATGACATGTTCCTGCCCAGTCAATAACCCTTCCAATCTTTCAAGATGTCGCTTGTTGATTATCCTGCAATAATCATGGCTCTTCTTCGGATCGTCACCATAGAATTTTTCAATAGTATCTTCCAGGTTCTTGATGAGGCTTTCTTTCAATTCTTTTTTTACCAAGATATAATCAGGAGCGATGCAGGTCTGTCCAGCGTTTATGAATTTCCCCCATACTATCCTTTTTGAGACAGTCTGCATATCAGCAGTGTCATTCACTATGCAAGGACTCTTCCCGCCTAATTCCAATGTTACTGGAGTCAGATACTTTGCTGCAGCCTTAGCTACGATCTTTCCGATATTCACTCCTCCTGTAAAGAATATATAATCGAACCGCTGGCTTAGTAATTTAGTAGCCACATCGACTCCTCCCTCGATAGCAAGGACATGTTCTTTCGCGAACGATTGCTTTATTATCCTAGTGATTGCTTTCGATGAATTTGGAGAAGTTTCAGAAGGTTTCACTATCGCGCAATTACCAGCCGCAATCGCACCGATCAACGGGATCAATGACAGTGAAAAAGGATAGTTCCAGGCACCCATTATCAGGACTACTCCATAAGGGTCATTCACAATATAGCTTCGAGAATAAAAAAGTACTAAGGGAGTACTAACCCTCTTAGGTCTTGCCCAGGATGATAGACTATTTATTGCATGATCAATTTCCTCGATTATGCTTCCTATCTCAGTAGCATATGATTCGAACTGCGATCTTTTGAAATCCTTATACAGAGCATCGCTGATCAGTACTTCATTGTTGATTATGGTATTCTTCAAAGACCTTAAGGCTTCTATCCTGCTCTCGATACTCAAGGTCTTTCCTGTCTTGAAATATTCCCTCTGACTCTTGATGATATTTTTTATCTCAATAATCTGCATTTGTTTATTCATTAAGATTTATGAATTATATCGCACCTCGTTTTCTCAGCTCCCAAAAGCACTTAGCAGTAATCTTTATATCAGTAGCAGCGTTATGAGCATCTTCAAAATCAGTTTCGAACAGCTTATAATGCAGCTCGGCCAAAGTCGGCCACTTGTTCCCATACTTGCCTTTTATCGCACAATAATTGGTCGATTCCCTCATGGTACAGATCCTATTCTTCCTATCTAGATGATTATCCATCCTGTTGCGGATGAATTCTGCTCCGATTATCTTCTCATCAAAACTCATATTATGAGCCACTATCGAATCAGCTTCCCTGGACATCATATGGAATAAGCTTAGCACGTCAGAGAGATTCTCTCCTTTGCTCAGAGCTATCTCATTAGTGATTCCATGTACTAATGAAGCTTCTTTCGGGATAACGAACCCCTCAGGTCTGACGATTGACTCCTTGCTTTCCAATTCATTCCCATTATCCTCGAACAATATCCATGCGATTTGGACCAATCTTGGCCAATTATCGATTTCCTCCACCGGAGCTTTCCAATTCAATGGCAGTCCAGTCGTTTCAGTATCAAAAAATAAATACATCTGAAATAATATTCAATTAATTATTAATAGTATTATAGCATTATTTTATGAAATAAAAAAAGAGACATATGTCTCTGCTAAATGATTAAGAACGATTTGATCATCTTCTGGTTCAATGTACATCCAGATCACTCCTTTCAAAGTCCTTCCAAGTAGACTATGCAGATAGGGATGATTTGTCAATCCAGAGATCGAAGAAAGACTTGATTTGACAAAATTTCCTCAGATATGTAGAATACATCCAATGAATAAATTATTTCGAACTAAAAACTGTTGCTGTATGTGTGGAGCTCAACACTTGAGTCATTTTTGGTTTGTAGATAATAAATAATTCTCTATGACCCAAAGCTGACTCTGAACGGGTCAGCTTTTTTAGTTCATTTAAAAACAATTAGGCAGGTATTAAGATGGTATGGAAATTCGAATTGTATCCTGAAGAGATAATCCTTTCAGAAAGAACGATCAGGCAGGCTTCAGACGTCATAGAAGAATGGCTTGATCACTTTCCTTGGGAGGACACCTGGGTCGAGAATAATTATGGAGTTCCCTCTATAATCATAAGATTAGACTGTACAGTCGATGAAAAAGGTGGATTACATGTTTACGAAGTAGAAGATCGTCCTAGTGGAATCGGAGCTACAAGCCGTTTCAATATATCATTCAAAGAAAAACTAGACGACTTAAGGTCAGTCTGGCCACGCTTTGAAAGTATCGTTTCTCCACATAGGGATTATTGCGATGACTGCGAATGGTTGCCACCATACAACGGTAATGGCTCCCTCGTTCTCATAAGGTCTGAACCATACGAGAAAGACTTTCATTCATTTCAAAGACGTTCAGTAAGCACCGTTCTGACTAAGGGAAACAAGAGTTATGGTGTTCCTATGGGGCTATGGCGGAAAATTTATCCGAATGAGCTTGAGGACCTGGAAAACAGGATATGGGAAAAATGTTTTGCTTTGAAACCATTACAAGGATCAAAATGTAATAACGTTATGATCTGGCATCCAGAACATAGGAAGTACAGGAAGATGTTCAAGGACGGAAGCGGTACGACAACGAGACAAAGGATCATCCAGACCCTTCATGAACTCAAAGAGATGTATATCCAGGATTACATTCCCCCGATGCTGATTCATTACCAAGGAGAAAAGAGGATGATTTATAGAATATTCTTTGGGTATGATCCAAGAATAAATAAGTACCAGTATATCGGCGGATTCAGCAATGTCCGGCCTAGTTTGAAGATCCATGGAGCGACGAATACATTATTCGGCTCAATAAACTAAGACTTGTCATAGTTTTATCATTAAAAAAACGCAATATTAATTGCGTTTCTTTTTATTAACTGACGAATGTGATAGCTTCACCTCTCTTATCACCTCTTCCAGTTCTTCCTATCTTATGTACATAGTCATCGTAAGTGGCAGGAATATCATAGTTTATGACATGAGTAATATCCTGTATGTCTAATCCTCTAGCAGCGACATCGGTTGTTACCAATATCTTTGTCTGATTCTTCTTGAATCTACTCAGAGCTTTTTCTCTTTTTGATTGTCTCTTATCTCCATGTATAGATTCTGAATTGAATCCATTGCTATTCAGCTGCTCAGATAATTTTTCCACACTGACTTTTGTCTTTGCAAAGATTATTACCTTTTCTAGCTCTTGCTTATTCAGCAAGTCGCATAAGATATTATACTTCTTTCCATTTCCAATCCTGACAACGGTCTGATTGACATTCGGAGAGTATTCTTGTTTTTTTACAGAGATTTTTACAGGATCTTTTAGGAACCTATTTACAAGTCCATCCATTTTTGCTGGTAAGGTTGCTGAAAAGAAAAGATTTTGTCTTTCTTGTGGTAATTGGCTGATTATATGGCTGATATCATCAATGAATCCCATATCAAGCATTCTGTCTACCTCATCCAAGACTATGGTCCTGAAGTCAGCCAACTTTATATACTTCCTCTGGGCCATATCCTTGATCCTTCCAGGAGTTCCAATGATGAAGTCATGATTCTTTTTCAGAGAGAATATCTGCTTTCCTACGCTTGTTCCTCCGATACATAGTACTGAGAATACGCGCAATCCATATGTAAAGCCTCTGAATTCTTCTTCGATCTGAAGAGCTAATTCCCTAGTCGGGACGATAATTATCGTCTTTGTCTTATTCTTCAGACACTTATCGATTGCTGGAATCAAGAATGCAGCAGTTTTTCCAGTACCAGTGTTAGCGATTCCTACCACATCCTTCCCTTCTACAGCTAGAGGGATAGTCTTGTCTTGGATAGGAGTCGGAGTTACATAACCCTTTTTTGCGATATTCGCCTTGATCTTTGAGTCGACATTGAAATCGTTGAAGCAATTAGTAGGAACATATACGTCCTCCTTAGTGACTTCGGAACATTTCTGGATGAACCTATTTATATCGATCTTCTCTTCTCTGAAGTTCTTCTTTGACCTATTGCCGTTACCCTTGAAAGAACCATTATTCGTTCTTGGTCCTTTTGAAGCGAACCCATTGCCACTTTTGTAGCCCCTATTAGAGCCACCTCTATCCTGCTTATAGCCCTTGTTGTAACCATCCTTTTCTTGTTTGATTGCGCCAGAGCCAAAAACTTCTTTTAAGCCAGTCTTCTTCTTATCAGAATTTGGCTTGTTAAAACCAAAACTACTACTACCTTTCTTAAGATATCTTTTTTGATACGTACTTTTTAATTGTGTTTTCATATTTTTATTAAAAAAACTCTCAATATAGAGAGCTTCTTCAATAATATAAATATAATAAACAGAGAGTCCCAATATTTCGATGTTGTTAATACATGCAATATATTACATTTTT
>JAQWEU010000050.1 GCA_028704755.1 Minisyncoccota bacterium
AGTTCTGTGACTATGCAATGCACGATGATCCAGAACTTAAGGAAGAATTGAACCAATACTGTATCCAGAAAGAACAGAAGGACTAACTATTGCCATATCTGAAATGTTTCTTGAAAGAAGGGAAGGGTGATGATTGTCTTTCCTTGGCAAAGATCGACACTAACCAGTTGACATCCTGTACTGCTAAGGCAGAGAAAGAATTCAAGGTCTTGGCTAACTTCAAGAACAAGGTTGGTTACAAAGGACAATTTCCAGCAGTCGATCTTGATAAAGAAGACAATACAAAATATGGAGTACAGGGTTCTCCTACTCTAGTTATCAATGGCGCTCAATCTCAGCCAAGCGGCAGAGATAGCAACGCCTTACTGAAGACGATCTGCTCTGGATTCAATAATGCTCCGAAGGAATGTAGTGATAGTCTCTCGTCAGAAGCTCCTAGTCCAGGATTCGGAGAAGGGACTTCTCAGGGAGGTAGCTCTTCTGGATGCGCTCAATAACGATCAGCAGGATGGAAACATCCTGTTTTTCTTTTACTTTTTTGAACGAGATGTTATCATATATTCAATAAGAAGTAATATATATTCGAATGAAATCAAGAGCTTTCACTTTAATAGAACTGTTAATAGTTATCGCCATAATCGGTATCCTTTCATCCCTGATATACATAGGGCTCAATAGGGCTCAGTCGGAGGCAAGGGACTCGGTGAGGAAAGCCGATGTTGATTCATATGCAAAAGCCTTGATGATAGAGAGGTCTTCAGGAACGGAAAAGTTTCCAGAAGAAGAGACAGTCTGTTGTCTCGATGCAGAAGTAGGAGACCCTCTCTATTGCAGCAATGTCAGGTCTAGTCAGAAGGTCAAGGAAGTCCTGACTGCGATCCCGAAGGATCCTCAGGCGAATGGGACTATTGACCATTGTTATAGGTACATTTCTAACGGCGAGTCTGCTACTATTACTGTCCCTTTGGAGAGAGGGGAGATATATACTTATGTCCTAGGAGATAAGTCTCTGACTGAGACTGTTTCTTCCGAATTGGTCCTGACTACTATTTCAAATCCTCCTCGTATCGGCGGGGTTTGGACAAGAGGAAGTGAAGCAGGAGATAAGAGTCTCATCCGTAAGAGGATAGATGAGGCTCCTCAGACTAGGGAAGAAGGAGACGAGGTCTTGAATAGTACTGCCTTGTCTTTTAATGACGAGGGTCTTGCCTATGATACTGAGTATTGCTATACCTTATGGAATTATGACTCAGTGGATGATCTATATTCGAAATCTTCTAGTAGCTGCTCTACCACTTATCCAGAGCCGATCTCCTCGATCACTGTCACTGCCCTTAGCGGTTCTTCTATCGGGCTTTCTTGGGTCAAAGCGGATGAAGGGTATAGGACTATCATAAGGAGGAGTACTTCTTCTACACCTCAGACGATATCAGAAGGAGAATCAGTCTACAGCGAAACTACTGGCACTTCATTTACCGATACCGGACTCAGCTCGGGGACGACTTATTACTATTCAGCTTTTTCTCATAATGAATCTACTAATCTTGATTCTGCTCCCGCCTCATCCTCAGCTACTACTGCGCCAGCTTCTCCTAGTATGGTAGTAGGGGCTACTGGCGACACCTCGAATAGCATCGCTTTTTCCCTTCCTTTGAATTCTGACTCAGTATATATCAGGTACAGTGAAGGACAGCCTGCTCCTAGTAGTAGGACAAGCGGCTCGTTGATCGGAAGCCAATCGAATAGTCCATATGCTCACACCGGCCTTATTAGTAACACGGAATATTGTTATTCTGTCTGGGCATACAATACTCTGGCTTCTCTTTACTCTGACAATCCCGCTACCCAATGTGCCACTACTTTGATGGCGGTTCCAGGAGTACCTTCTCTGTCAGTAGCTGCTACCAGTTCTTCTTCGGTTACCATCACTTACGATCTTCCTGCTAGTGCGACTAGGACAGAGATCGAGAGAGTTTCTCCTGCTAAGAGTTGGTCGCAGTCATCAGGAACGACTCTTGCAGATTCTGGACTGGAAGCCAACAGGGAATATTGCTACAAGGCCAGGAGCTGTAATTCTCAGGACGCTTGTTCTTCATATACTTCAGATAAGTGTGCCACTACTCCGATAGTCGGGGTTCCTCAGAACATCAGTTCTTCTGCTGTTACGAATAATAGCCTATCCTTGTCTTGGACCAAAGGAACGATTGCTGACACTACTGTCATAATGAGAGCCATCGGCAATGCTCCAACCACCATGTCAGAAGGCACAGAGGTTTATAGAGGGACCGCTTCTTCTCTGTCCGAAGCCGGACTATCTTCAGGTACTAATTATTGCTATTCATTATGGGGATATAGTAGCTCTCTTGGTTCATATTCTCCTACATACAATTTCTATTGTATTTCTACTCTCAGTGTTTCTGCTCCGACAGGTTTAGCTTCTTCTAATTTATTATACAACGGAGGAACGATATCTTGGGTCCCGGGAGTCGGTTCAGACAAGACTGTTGTAAGGAGGCAGGTCGGTACTGCTCCAGCCACTCTCTCCGAAGGGGTAGAAGTGTATAATAATAACGGAACGAGTCTTGCTGATAGCAGCTTGAATACTAGTACTACTTATTGCTATTCATTGTGGGGATACAATACTTCTAGTAGTGCTTATTCATCTGCACTGGCAAGCATATGTTTCACGACAGACTCTTACAGCGTTTCTTGTTCTGCTCTTAAAACAAAAGGATTCAATACGAGCGGTGTCTATACGATCAGTCCTACTGGTACTCCTATCCAGGCTTATTGTGATATGACTACCGATGGAGGGGGATGGACCCTGGTAGCCGCTCAGTTCGAGGATGATCCAGTTAATAATTGGAACGAGGGGATAAAATCTGATTATGACCCTACTCTTGCTACCAATAAAGGGTTTACTCTGAGCACTTCCCAAATACCTTCCCATAACCAGATAGCTTTTGGTAAGGACCTCAATCCTACTTTCATCGATTATGTTAACGGGACCTATACTACTGGGAATATAGCTAAGGCTACTCTGATGAGTCAGAAGACTAACAAGGCTTATCAGATCTATAGGAATAATACTAATTATTATGACTATCATGATCCAGAGCAGGGAAGCATCGTCGTGAATAGTGGATCGTTGATGGATACACTGACCTTAGATGAATTAGGAGGTCCTAAATATACCTGGGCTTTCTCTCCTTGGCACATATCAGGGATAGATGGATATGCTATGAATGGAGATCTTTCAGCCAGTTATGAATCTTATGCCTGGACAGTCTGGGTAAGGACTGGAACAGTTGAAAGTGTCCAGCCTTCCTGTTCGGCTTGGAAGGCTCTAGGAAAGAACACTAATGGATTCTATAATATCAATCCGAGCGGAACTACCTTTATGGCTTATTGCAACATGACAACCGATGGAGGAGGATGGACTTTGATCTCTGCTCAATTCGAATACGACCCTTCGACAAATTGGAACGAGGGGATCCAGTCAGATTACAACCCTTCTTTCTACGGCTATCACGGTTTTAATTTCAACACTTCCCAGATACCTTCTCATACTCAGGTAGCTTTCGGTAAGGATCTTAATCCTACTGAGATGGACTATGTCACATACTCGTACACGACAGGTAATCTCGCTCTGACTAGTGTGACCAGTCCCAAGACAGCAAAGACATATCAGATATATAGGAATACAGACAGTTACTATAGTGCCCATGATCCTGAGTATTCATTCAATTCTGGAGGAGGAGTCTGGGCCAACACCTTGACTTGCGATGAGACTGGCGGAGTGAAGAAGAGTTGGGCCTTCTCTCCGATGCAGAGTGATCCTGTCGGTAGGGGATATGCCTTGAACGGTACTGATTATCAGTCCACCTATGAGACATTCGCTTGGACTCTCTGGGTCAGGAATTAGAAAAAATATGGAGTGATCATCTTAAGAAAACACGGTAGGTAAAACGTTACCTACCGTGTGGTAGGTAAAAAATTATTTATCAACATTGACAAATTTTTTTTATAAGCGAAAATATAATAAAGAAAGAAAATTATTTGAAAGTATTTTTAAATTTATTTCTGCAAGAAAACAATTTAGAAATATTTTTAAAAGATGTTAAAGATATTAAAATTAAGGTTATTCCTTTTAAAAATTAAAAGGTCGATTAAAGAAAAATAAATTTTTCAAAAAAAATGGTTGCTACTAAAAAACCTGCTGTAAAAAAAGCTGTTGCTAAGAAGCCAGCTGCAAAAAAAGTTGTTGCAAAAAAACCAGCAGTAAAGGCAGTTGCAAAGAAACCTGCTGTAAAAAAAGCTGTTGCTAAGAAGCCAGCTGCAAAAGCTAAAAAATAATTTTCTTATTAAGACAACCCTTTAAAGGGTTGTTTTATTGTTCATTTATGATATTATTGAGGTGTAAGGATAACAATAATTTTCAAGGCCTATGAAATTTAACATCAGATCCAAAACCATAGCAATCGATGAGAGGATAAGAGAGGTTGTTGAAAGTAAGCTCAGTTCATTGGCAAAAATTATTCCTCACGATGAAGTTATCCCTGTTGATGTGGACTTGGAAAAAGACACTCATCATCAGAAAGGGGATATTTATAAGTTAGATGTTCAATTCGTGTTCAAGGGAGGGAAATTAATAAGGGCCACTGTTGATACTGATAGTATCATTTCAGCGGTTACCGAAGTGAAGAAAGAATTAGAAGTTCAAATTAACAAGTACAATAAGAAGCCAGAAGCAGAAAGGAAAAAAGTAGCAGAAGAAGAGGAATAATAATTTTGGAAAAACTAAAAGAGCCAGATTGAATTATTTCTTTTTGGCTTTTTATTTATATTATAAGAAACATATGTCAATAAAAGATTTATTATTTGGCGATGCCAATAAAAAATATGTCCGCAGCTTGCAGCCAGTTATCAATAAGATAAATTCATTAGAAGAAGAGTATAAGAAACTATCTGATGAGGAGCTGAAGGAGAAGACTGTCGCTTTCAGGAGTAGGGTATTAGATGGAGAGTCATTAGATAATATTCTTCCAGAAGCTTTTGCTGCGATAAGGGAAGCCTCTTCAAGGAACTTGAAGCAGAGGCATTATGATGTTCAGTTAGTCGGAGGCATAGTCTTGCATCAAGGCAAGATCGCTGAGATGAAGACTGGAGAAGGTAAGACCCTTACAGCTACTTCCGCTGCATATCTTAACGCTATCGAGGGCAAGGGTTGTCATGTCGTGACAGTCAATGATTACCTCAGCCGTAGGGATGCTGTCTGGATGGGTCAGCTATATTACGCCTTAGGCCTTTCTACCTCATGTATCAATCATGACCAGTCGTTCATATATGACCCGTCTTTTGTCATTGAGAACCAGGAGGAGAGGGACAAGACAAGGGATGAGTTAGGAGGATTCAAGATCGTCCAAGATTTTCTCAGGCCATGTTCCAGGAGGGAAGCTTATGCCGCTGATATCACTTACGGAACGAACAATGAATTCGGATTCGATTACCTTAAGGATAATATGGCTTATGGAGCAGAGGACATGGTCCAGAGAGGCCATAACTTTGCCGTAGTCGATGAGGTGGATTCGATATTGATCGATGAAGCTAGGACTCCTTTGATCATTTCCGCTCCAGATACAGAGAGTTCTAATTGGTACTCAGAATTCGCTAAGCTCACCCCTCAGTTGGATAAGGAAGGGGATTATGAGATTGATGAGAAATTGAAAGCAGTTACTCTTACTGAGGCAGGTATTGAGAAAGTAGAAAAGATTCTCAACTTAGGGAATATTTACAATGAGAAAGGCATTAAATATGTCCATCATCTAGAACAGGCTCTCAAGGCTCAGATCATCTTCCATAAGGATAAGGATTATGTAGTCAGGGATGATGAGATCGTGATCGTCGATCAGTTCACCGGAAGGCTCATGCCAGGAAGAAGGTGGTCAAACGGTCTGCATCAGGCCATAGAAGCGAAAGAAGGGGTGAAGGTCCAGCCAGAATCATTGACCTTGGCTTCTGTCACTTTTCAGAATTATTTCAGACTATACAAGAAGCTTTCGGGAATGACTGGAACAGCAGAGACTTCAGCTGAAGAGTTCGATAAGGTCTATCACATTGATGTCATTATCATTCCTACTAACAAGCCTCTGATAAGGAAGGACCTAGGAGATAGGATATATAAGGATGAACAGGCAAAATTCAAAGCCTTGGTCAGTGAGATCAAGGAAAGGCACCTTACTGGCCAGCCGATCCTTGTCGGTACCACTTCCATAAACAAGAATGAACTATTGAGTCTCTTGCTCGAAAGGGAAGGGGTTCCTCACAAGGTCTTGAACGCTAAGAACCACGAAGAAGAGGGAGCTGTCATCGCCCAGGCAGGAAGGCTTGGATCAGTGACTATCGCTACTAATATGGCAGGAAGAGGTGTTGATATTCTTTTAGGAGGTAATCCTTCTACAGAAGAAGAGAGGGCTAAGGTTGCTGCCGCAGGCGGACTTCACGTGATCGGAACAGAAAGGCATGAGGCAAGAAGGATAGACAATCAATTAAGAGGAAGAGCTGGACGTCAAGGAGACCCAGGCTCGACCCAGTTCTATATCTCCTTAGACGATGACGTCGTAAGGATTTTCGGAGGAGATAATCTCAAGGCCATGATGGAAAGATTCAATTTACCGGAAGACATGCCGATTGAGAATCCTTTGATCTCAAAAAGCATTGAGTCTGCCCAAAGCAAGATCGAAGGAGCTAACTTCGATTCGAGAAAATATACTCTTGAGTATGACGATGTCTTGAACAAGCACAGGGATGTCTTTTATAAGCAGAGACAGTCGATTTTGGAAAAGGCAGGAACAGGAGCCTTGAAGGAAGATATCGTTGCTCTTTTCGAGAAGCATAATGCTCCACTAGGAGAGTACCAGAAGAAAGAAGCCGAGATGGGGCCTGACAATATGAGACAGGCGG
>JAQWEU010000010.1 GCA_028704755.1 Minisyncoccota bacterium
TAGCTATAGGTCTTGCAGTAATAGTAATAGTCTGGGTTAGCGAGGGTTATCCTGTACTCATTGTAGGCATTGTTGACGATACTGACTACAGTACCATGATCGAAGAGGTAGCTGTCCGAAGGAAGGGAGTTCTCATCTATCGCAGTAGCTGATTCGAGGCAGATGATGGCTGAAGAGACGTCAGTACTAGGCAATGAAGAGAGATTAACTGGGATGGACCACTTGAGATCGAGGTAAGTACTACCATGGAGGAGGGAGAAGTTCTGGACAAGGCCTATTCCTCCTGAGGAATAGGCATTGCAGACACTGTCAGTACCGAAGAGATTGGCCCCTGTGGACTTGATGAAGCATGATCCGTCATCCAGGACTGCAGCGATGGAGAAATCAGTCCCATTGCCCTTGTACAGATAGGCCTTACTAGGATTGGGGTCATAGGGAGTAGTCTTGAGGAACTGGTCGATGAATGACTGGAGAGCCGTATTGGTCTTGCCTGGTTCGATAGTGGAAGTGATATCAGGATAAGACATGTCTTCCATAGCCTGCTTCCCTATTATGCTCTTGTAGATATTGCTGATATCGTTCTTCCTCACAGCGTCATTAGCTGCTGAACGGCTACCGGAAAGGCCGGCGATGATGAAACCAGCCAGGATGCCTATGATGGCTATGACGATCAATAGTTCGATTAACGTAAAGGCTCTTCTGTTCATATGAGATAATTATATCATAAGCTAAAAAGAGTTCAATTCTTTTATTATTATGACGTCATTATAGTATTCTACTTAAGGCAAAGTGAAAATGTCCTAGTGAGTCTTTCCCCTGAGAGACCAAAAAAAGAAATACCTAGAGTTATAATCCTCGAGTTAAAAAACTAGTAAAAAACTAAGTATTTTTATCCCCACAACCCCATATATTTCCGGATCTTCCTTAGAATAAAATTGTTCAACCTCTTTAAGAAGCTCTTCCTTTGAATTTCCTCCAAAATACTCACTAGGAAAATCAGAAAATAATTCTTCAAATGATTGATAATGATAAAGCGCAAAAACTTTCGTTAATATTTTTTCTGTCTGATTTTCATTAGGAGTAAATTCAATCTTCTCACCGATATTTATCATGCTACGTTTTTATCAAATACCCTTACCTCTATAACCTTATTTCCATTTTTTATTTTTACAAAAACTCATTATCTAAATTCATCTTATAGATTATTTTAATTTTTATAAAATAATTATAATGCTTATGTAAAAAGGAGGTTGACAGAAAGCCGGTCTCTTGATGCCCCTCCCTATCACGGGAACCCCGCCCACTCGATAAATAATCTTTGTCCCGCTACGGCCTAGTACAATATGGAACATAACCCTAAAACTCTCCATACTATTTTTGAAGAGAGTCGGTGAGGTTATTTCTTAAAATTCTTTGAATATCAATAACTAATTATGCTTTTAATCCTTTCTTTTTTTTACAGCGTCCACTTTTCAAGATATATATCATCAGCAATAGGTGTTCAATTTATAATAGCATTATAACTAGTCGGCGTTGATGATCCAGATACGGTATTGATATACCTGAAGGCAATTCTTCCACTGCCACCAGCTCCACCCCCTCCACAAGTTCCAGACCATGCATTAGTAGCCCCTACCCCACCAGAACCTCCCGTCGCACTTGTTGTTGCCCCTAGTGATAAAGATCTTCCATAGATAAGTATGGACCCGCCAGATCCTCCTCCACCACCACCAAAACAGTCGTCGGATGATGATGAATTTCCGTTTGTTCCATTGTTTCCTTTTGCTGAAATAGTTCCAGTATTATTCAAGATATTTCCTAATATAATAATTGCTCCGCCTCCATTTCCTCCAGCAATTTCACCACTGTTCACGTTCCCCCCGGACTCACCTCCTCCTGAGCCTAGGAAAATTTTTGAAAGATTATTTATTCCGTAAGTTGCTCCTGCTGCTCCTCCTGCTTCGCCATATGAAGTGGTTGCGCCTGCGCCCCCCGATGTGCCATATGAGCCCGAACCGCCTCCACCTCCGCCTCGGCCAGTACTGGTTGACCCTCCTCCGCCGCCTCCACCGCCTGCCACAGGAGGTAATGCAACATGGTTACCTAACACCGTTGCGCATCTACTTGCGTTTGGAACACTCGTATTTCCCATATATGATTCTCCTCTGTCTCCAGCAATAGTTGGCCAGGGGTATCCACAGGTTCCAACAGCACTTAAAGTTGCTCCCCTAAAACCTTTTCCTGTCACAGAAATTGAACCGGAATTATTCATGGTTCCTGCAATCCTAAAAGCAACAACACCCCCTTTTGATCCATTCCAAGTATCAGCTGTTATTATGGCATTTGACCCGATAGTCAAATTACTCCAATTAGGAATTCTTTGGACTATTATTTTCTGAGTTGTCCCATCGTAGCTATTTATTAAATTATTTTTTAGATTAAGGGTTGTTTTTCCGCTAGGAGTATTCGGTATTATTGATGATATCCTGGTTGTCTCGTAAGCTCCTACGCTCGAATAATTAGATGTTGTTCCTTGTAAATCCATTACCAGAATCTCATCATTGGCTTTTAAACCTCCGTCTGTTGCAGAATTTATAATAATGCTATTTGTTCCCGCTGACCTATTTTCTGATACAGAAAAACTTACTCCCGGAGCAGACGTTAATGATCCTGGCCAATTAGAAGTAGAATTAATGTTATAGGTTGTGGAAGATGCTGGCACTATACTAATATTCCCATCAGTCCCTGTTCCATTTATTATAGAATACGATAGACATGTTTCATCCGTTCCCCCTTCAGTTCCCTGGCATGTCCAATTAAAAGTATTATCTATTATAACTGTGCTTGCATTTCCAGTCGTGCAAAGTCCATCTGTCGGCGCATTAAGAGTAAAACCTTCTGCGGATGTCCCGCATTTTCCATTGACAATCTGTAAGGTAGTAACGCATCCAGTGATCGGGGTCTCATAGTATTCTATCGGGTTATTAGTGTCATCTACCGCATAGAGAGCGTAACAATACTGCGTATTATCAGTCAGCGAAGTATCGATGAAAGAGTTACCCGTATCATTGTAGACATTAGTGCCATCTTCCCTGTTACTTGGAACAGATCCCTGTTTCCTGACGATGTAGGTCTTGGTACTATCTATCCCCTTGTTCCAGTTGAGGATAATGGAATTGTAGGCAACTGTAGGGAAAGTAAGATTGGTAGGACTGGCCATGTTAGATAGCGTACCGCAGGCTGAGACATGGTTCGTAGAGATAATAGCGGTACCTGGGTTGTATGACCAGATCGAATAGCAATAGGTATTGTTCTTGATCAAAGATGGATCTGAATCAGTGAAAGAAGAATCCGTACTATTGTATACCAAAGTGCCTTCTTCCTGGTCAGCAGGAGGAGTATCTATCGCCCTCCTGATAACAGTATTGCTAGCACTTCCCTTGGAGAAGGATAAGGTGAAAGAACTAGTATTAGATGTTAAGGATTGGCCACTAGGACTGGATGGAGGAATACCTCCACAAGCAAGGACGAAACCATTGGAGTAAGTATCAGTCCTCTCGTCATAGGCCCAGGCACTGTAGCAGTAGATAATATTCTCCTCCAATCCTGTATCGGTATAGGTATGGGTATCTGTAGGATCGTGCCCATCCTTGTCGTTCCTCTCGTTGTATACCTGTATTCCTTCGCTCAATGAAGCGGGAGGGTTACTAGCTGGAGGGACATTATCCATCCTCCTGATGATAGTATGAGTAGAGAGAGTTCCTGGATTCCAAGAAAGAGTAATACTTCCAGTACCATCAGGATTCCTAGTTGGAACAGTAGTAAAATTAGAAGAAGTAGAACCGCCACTAGAAGTAGAACCACCTAGACTAGGAGGATTAGAGGCGGCAGGAGGGTCATAATCAGATGGGACAGAAGGGGAATAATTACTACCACTAAATCCTCCGCTGCCAATATTAGGAGAAGAACCAGGAGTACCTGGATTCGTAACTATTGTATTGTCATAGCTATAGGTCTTGCAGTAATAGTACTTATCAGGATTGACTGATAGTCTATATGCATCATATCCGTTATTAACTATGGCCATAATGATCCCATTCTGGAAAAGAGATTGGTCCGAAGGAAGGGAGTTCTCATCTATCGCAGTAGCTGATTCGAGGCAGATAATAGCTGAAGAAATATTTGAAGAAGCTAAGGATGATAAGCTTGATGGAATTGACCAGACAAGGTCGATATAGGTACTGCCATGGAGGAGGGAGAAGTTCTGGACAAGGCCTATTCCTCCTGAGGAATAGGTATTGCAGACACTGTCAGTACCGAAGAGATTGGCCCCTGTGGACTTGATGAAGCATGATCCGTCATCCAGGACTGCAGCGATGGAGAAATCAGTCCCATTGCCCTTGTACAGATAGGCCTTGCTAGGATTAGGGTCATAGGGAGTAGTCTTGAGGAACTGGTCGATGAATGACTGGAGAGCCGTATTGGTCTTGCCTGGTTCGATAGTGGAAGTGATATCAGGATAAGACATGTCTTCCATAGCCTGCTTCCCTATTATGCTCTTGTAGATATTGCTGATATCGTTCTTCCTCACAGCGTCATTAGCTGCTGAACGGCTACCGGAGAGACCAGCTAAGACAAAACCAGCCAGGATGCCGATGATGGCTATGACGATCAATAGTTCGATGAGAGTGAAGCCTCTTCTGTTCATATTAAATAATTATATCATAAGCTAAAAAGAATTCAATTCTTTTAGTGTCATGTGTAATGGCAACGTGATAATGTCCTATTAGAGCAAAATGAAAATGTCCTAGTGATTCTTTCTGAGTGATCTAAAAAAATAAAACTTCTTATTAGAAAGTAATTAGACTAAAGACCACCTGCTAATCATCCATGAGGAAGAGCATTTTAAAAACAGATATTCATAGACTTAACCCAACAAGGAAAAGGAAAATTCCTCCACAGATAATCATAAATCCAAATATATAATCAGCAAACGTATACTCTCTTCCGAATCTTATAAGCATCGGTCTTTTGATAAAAAAATATGCCCCCATTGCAAGAACATAGAGAGAACAGGCAAATAAGATATATTTTGTTTGAAGATGGTCTAAGCTTATAATTAACTTTATAAAAAGAACACTTGCAAAGCTGATCGGCAAGCCAAGAATCGAATAGAAAAGCGGATGATCAAAATCTATCAGCTCCCTTGTTTCTTTTAATAAAATGCCGCCACCTGCTTTACTAACTATCAGATCCTTAACATCTTCAAAGTGCTCCTCAAGGGCGGTAATAATCAATTCTTTCCGATTATTAAAAGTAATATAAATCTCTCTGATCACTCCATTAGTCCTTCTTTTAACCTTGATACTCTTAATATCTGATAATAAAAATGTTCCTATCTTCTTCTTGTCTATCTTTTTAATTTCCTTTTCTGATATATCAATCCTTAATCCTGATATTGAATTAAAAAAATGAAAGGTTATGGTAATTGAAAAAAGAAGCATAATAACAAAGAACAACCATCCATATATAGATATCTTGAAATCTAGTAATAATGAACTCAAAAGCAATCCGACCGCCACACTAGCCAAAAGGGTTGAAAATGCTTTTTTCCTTCTTGTCAATTCTTCTTTCGAAATTAAAAATTCCATTTTTATATGTTATACCACATAAAGACAAAAATCGACAAAAGTCAGTCCTTTGAACCTGCTCCCCTACCATGCCCCAGTACTACAAGAAGCCAATAACCCAAAGGTCCATATCTATTATCTGTGAGTCTTTTAACGCAATCGGTCTGAGTTATTTCAAGGTCAAAATATTTTACATAAATCAAACATCTTCCATTAAATTCCCTATCAAGTTCTTGCTCCCTGTGGACCACAAAGACTATGTTACTTCAAAATAGAACCTAGGTCTCTTCCAAACAAAGAGGAATAAATGATATAATGGTCTAAAATAATCAATAATAAATAAATATGAAAAAACTATTAATCCTATCAGTAGCTTTACTGCTCCTGTCCAGCGCAGCGTTTGCAGAAGATATCAATAATAATGATCAAGAAGTGATTACGTACATGAAGAGTTTGGAAAAATCTCTCAATGATCAAAAGAAGACTAAGAATACTTACAAAGGGATAATAAGTTCGAAAAACGGAACGAATACTGTCAATCTGATAAATTCACGAGTTTCAGAACCGATTACTATTGCTACTTCGGACAAAGGATTCTGTATGATGGTAAAATTATCGAATAATAGTAATTACTGCATAGACAATACCGGCTTCTCTGGGAATGGGACAGGCTGCAACAAGAATAATATATCCTGCTCAGTGAAAGCCCCAGTAGTTACTACCAGTACTAAGAAATATGACAGGAATGAGCTGATAAGTATGATCAAAGAACTCATCAAGAAAAAATCTTTGACACTAGAAGAAAAGTCATATGGGATCAAGGAAAACTATCTAGAATACAAGGAGCAGATAAAAAGCATCAAGACATTCGAAGAACTGAAATCCTTCCTCAAGGAAAATGGAGCTGGAAAAGAGTTGGAAAAGATCGACAAGATGACCGCTTCTGACATGGAAAAAATGGGAATAGGCATCGAAGACATCATAACTATGATGGTCGGACCAAAAATACCAGACTCTCTGAAGTCAAAAGAATTTGTCCAAGGAGAATATGGTATGCTCGTAATGGAAACTTTCAAAGGAGATGATGGCTATTACTACACCATTAACCCTATCTTCGGTCTCAAAGATGGTAAGTGGAAAATTGTATTGGACAAGACTAGCACATCTGACAAGAGCAATCCTATCACCATAAATAACGATATCGATGTATATAACCTGTTCCTCGAAGCAGGAGTAAGTACAGGAAACGGAGAATTGATATCAAGAATGGCAGAGCTAGGGGCTAATATCAATGAACCCCCTTCTGGAGATATTTACCTGATAGAAGCAGCCCGATGGGGACGGATTGATGCCATAAAAGCACTATTGAAAGCAGGAGCTGATGTATACAAGGAAGATTCTATGGGAGATACTGCTCTCTGCGAAGCCGTCTCCATGACATTCATTGATTCTGATGAAGACAAAAAGACCTATTTTGAAACCATCGAAGAACTTATAAAATTCGAAAAAGAGGATAAGAAAGAAGCAAACATCAAGAAGGCTGCTGTCAAAGCTTATGAGAATAACAATAAGGACATGTTCGAAGTACTGATGAGGCACGTATCCAATCCTCTTGCCATATACGATTCAGTACTAGAAAATTCCATCACCATGGGAAATACAGATGCTGTAAAACAAATGATGTCAATAGGTGCAGATATAAAAAGGATATCCTCGGCTAAAGATTCTTTCCTCCGAGCAGCAGAATATGGATACTATAAAGTAGTCAATTCATACCTGACTGCCGGCATTGATCCGAATATAAAAAATGAAGATGAAAAAACTGCCCTCATACTAGCAGCAGAAGGAGATTCGTTAGACGATGAAGATTCAACCAAGGAATATATCAGTGTCATAAAAGCACTCTTAGAGAAAGGAGCTAATATAAACGCTCAAGATAATTACGGAACGACTGCCTTGATGGCCGCCACGGAAAGGAATATGAAGCCCCTAGTCGAAGAACTGATATCCCAAAAAGCCGATTTGAAAATAAAGAATAGTGGCGGAGAGACAGTACTAAAGGTAGCAAAAAGGTATGGTCATGATGAAATAAAAGACCTCCTGATAAAAGCTGGTGCGACTGAATAGAGAAAAACTCCTACTATCAAAAGTAGGAGTTTTCTTATCCCGTTCATCTACCTCCGGCCTCACCGTCATGCTGAACGATTCTGTTAGTCGTCCTTCCTGTTTCGTTCACGGACAAGGTAAGGGTTCTGAACCTTGTCCGTAGTATCCTGCTGTGTAAGTATAGTGAGGATGTTTGGATTGGATAGCATTCCTTAAGTACAGGTCCAGTTGCAACTGAGCACATCCCCGCCCCTATCAGTGAATTGCTAAGGATATATAATAAGAAACATCAAGGATATCAAAATCAAATACAATTACTAGAAAAGAATTGCCTGAATATCAAGAAGCAGATTACGACTAACAAACTACTGTAGCTACGGTGCTTTCTATCGCAATGTTATTTTAATTTTACCACTGTAAGAGGCAAACATCAGATTATAAAAAATATGGTCCAGATTAATTATCTGGACCACACATCCCTATTATTCTATTCCAAAGACTTCTTTCAATTTACCAACATCGTCATCTGATAAATTAACATTCTTGCTAACTGCGAGCTTAGCTGCTTCTATTAATTCTGGATCATTTGAAAAATCTTCATAACTTCCGAAGAATTCTTGTAAATTCGTTGCTTCATTAATTCTCCCACTAAACACATGCCTCAAAATAACATTCTTAGCCATTGTATTCATGCTATCTTTGCGAATTTGATCAAGATTATCAAATATTTCGCTAGCCTCTTCAGTCATTCCATTTATGACTAAGTCTGATAATTTATTAAAAGTTTCCATAATATTCTCACTGTTTTCTCTTTCTTCTTGAACATTTTCTGGGGTAATGCCTCCCATTGGGGTAAAATTTTTAAAATCCATAATTATTTTTCTTTAATTAATTATATATTTTCTTCAGCATCATAATTATCGACCTTTTTGCATATATCGAAATACGATTCTTTAATCAATTTCTCATTTTCTAATCCTAGTGTCTTCAATATCTCATCAAGATTGTTTTTCTTCCCTATTCTTATTTCCATGTAACTACCAATGTTTTTCTTTTCCTTGTCCTCTTCTTCGCCATTCTCAGATTCTAAATAAACTTCATCCTGAGAGATTATATTATCACCTATATTGTAGATCTCTCTTTCTTTTATGATTCTTTCAATCGGTTCGCCATAGAATTTCTCAAGCAATATAACTGTCTCTCCATCAATTTCGAATTCAAACTTATTCTTAACCCTTTCTTCTCCATCTTGCGATATTTCTGGTCCTTTGTATGTAAAATAGTAATTCTGCCCCTCTTTCCTAACCCTCAATATCTCTTCGGGTAATCTTGTTTTGAAATAACTATCAATCTGAGTTATCTTCCCAATCCTTTCTGCTCCTAGCCTCCTTAATTCTTTCGGAGACAATCTTTCTTTTATTTTGACCTGCCTCTCTTTCATGTTCGTCCTTTCCGCCTCAATAATTGGGTCATATTCATTCTCTATTACAATATCGGCACCTTCCTCGTTCTTCTGGATATACTCTTTGTGCAAAGGCTCAACTATTTTTATGAAATACGATAATATATCTTTTGGATCCTGACCAGTCCTTTCTACATCCCTAAATAGCCTCCTTAATATCCTTCCATAACTAGAAGTATTTACAAAAACTCCTAGATCGGCATCTTTCAGATAATTAGCGAATAACCCCTCGAGAATTATCAATTTCTTAGGGTTTACCTGCTCATAACCTTCCCGCTCTCCGGTCGTAAAACTATATTTAGGCATCTCGACTGACTCCCCTGCGAGAAGTTTCTTAAGATCTTCTTCAAGTAATTCAATATCAATAGCATCTGGTTCATCAAAACTGATTTCCCTTCCTTGCTCTTTCTGTTTTGCCATCCACGATGCTCCTTTATAATAGTTATCCATTGATATTATCTGGGAGGAGTCTTTAAAATTATCTCTTAATCCTTCGGCGGCAAAACTTGTCTTACCTGATGCAGACCCACCAGCTACTGTTACGAGAATGTTCCTATCCTCTTTCATTAGCGCCTCTGTCCTATTTATCATCTCATTAAAGCCAGCCTCTTTTTCGTAATATTTATTCTGATGAAAAAAATTATTCAGATTCTCTACCTTTTCGGTATTTTCTTGATCTTTGCCTAAATATTCCACTGCGAGATCGACTATTTCCAATATTTCCTCATTCTTGAGAAAATCATCATAGCAGCCAAAAAAATTCTGTAAATCAATACTTAACCCTAAGTCACCTTCAAAGATGAGCTTCTTAATACTATCCTTGACCCTTGTCCTTATAGCTTCCCTTGTAATGTCATCTAGAGTGTCCATCTTATTTTCGGCTTCCTCCATGGAACCTTTCTTAATCATTTCCATTAGCTCATTTGAAATTTCTATAATATTCTCTTCTTTTTCCTTTTCTTCGTCAATATTCTCTGGGGTATATCCCCCCATTGGAGTCAAGTGTTCAAAAACCATATTATTATATTAAGATTTGATTAGTTTATATGCTTTTCCTTATGACGGCTTTTATATTATCCTGCTCATCCCTCTTGAAGTCAATCTCTGGAGGGATAACTTCCTTCCTACATGGCCTTATACCTAAATTAGGAAGTGCATCATCGGGGTGAATCTTGGTGTCGAAAGCTGGCTGATCCAACAAGAAGATATGTCCCCTGGTAGGGATGCATATATCTGCGTCTGGAGACCAATATCTCCATAATTCTGATCCTTGTTCACTAGGAGGATAGACATTACCAGGAAATCCACTTTCTGGATCGATATCATCTATATTGATCAATCCAGGAACACCTTCAATAATATTTATCTCTTTCATATCTCCCCTATATTCGATTGAGCCATTCTCCTCGATTATTTCTGGATGATCAATAATGTACTTCCTGTTGATAATTACTGTGTCTAGAAACTCGACAAAGTCTTTTTCCTTAAGATGACTAATAAGTTGCTCGTCCTTGTTCTCAGTAACGCTTCTCAAGGCTTTCCAATATTCCGAAAGACTCATCATTTCTATGCCTAAGGCTCTGGAAATTTTCTTTGCTTCTATGAAAGTGATATTATTTACCCTTTCTTTCTTATCATTAAATATCTGTATACCTAAATCGGCTGCTACTTTCTCAACGGCTGGCGAAAACTTGAGAAACTCTCTTTTTATGTTTAACCCTAAATCATCAACTTCATAATACTCATTAAAAGCCCTAACAACTTCCTCCAAGAAAGGAGCGACAACTTTTCTTGAAAGCTGGTCTCCGACCTTACTAAAATCAATATATTCATCCCCTTTCTTTATCTCGGCCCTATCATCAAAGGTATTCTCGATTATCTTCTCAACGAATTCAAACATCTTCTCCTTGAACCCAGGAACCGTACATTCCTTGAAAATCATGTATATCCTTTCTAGGTTGACAGTCTCATTATCTTCAAGATAATCAACAACTTTCAGTAAGGTCATCGGAAAATTCTTCTTCTCATTGTTTTCTTCGGCTAAATCTCTAAGATTTTTAAGAAGATCGCTCTTGAGCTCATTCCCTTCTTTATCAAACCCATTCTTTATCTTAGCTACGGCAAAACCAAAGACCCCCCAGTCCTGCTTATAGTCCCTATCGAAGAGTAGTTTTGCATCGTCGGTGTTGAGCAACTCACTCATCAGCTGCTCAAAGAATTGATCATCATCCACTACCCCGCTATCCTTCTTCAGCTTGTCCATCAGCAGATAATCTTTTGAGGTCATCTTCTTCTCCCCTCTATTTTCAGTATCCATCAATGTCGCGCCATATAATATCCTACTCATCTCTTCATCCATCTTGAACCCCATACCATAGTATTTTTGAGCAATCAATGAAGCTGTTGAACCTGCCATTTCCCATGTCTTATTAGAATCCTGCTTCTTCGCTATATCTGATAATTTATGATGATCCACTGTCGATATGACGAATTTCTGGACCTCACTAACATTCTGGTCGACTAATATCCATCTAGCTTTTCCTGAATCCTTCAAATCTTTATACTCTTCTGAATCAGAGAGAATGAGATTACTCGAAATATCTTCCCCTAAAAGCTCCTTGATCTCATCTGGGATCCTTGATGATTGGAGTATTGGAATATACACACTTCCCTGATCAACTAATGAGTTCCTGTATGCCTCAAAGAGCGCACTGATAGCAGTATCACTATCAGGATTCTTATGCCCCATTACAAAAATTGTCTTTAGTCCATATCCTTCCGATGCTCTAGAAAGATTATCTTTTCCTTTGGCTACAAAATCCTTGAAAGAATCAATTGTCAGATCTTTTTCTCCAAAAAGCTCCTTATTAATACTCTTTAGTCTTTCACTATATATATCATCACCCTTCTCTTTAGCTAACAGACTGACAAGGCCTGACATATCAATGAATTTTTCCCTAATCCCTCTTGCTTCCAAGCTATCATTCGAGACTATCTCCTTACCATACTGACTCATTAAATTTATTAGATTGACTGTCTGATTGTCATAGAAAGATTCTAGCTCAGTAGTATTATTTATGCCTGGAATCTTTGCTATAGTCTCTTTATATGAATCATCTAACTCCCCTATCGCATCCTTGACTTCCTGCCTTATCGCAGAATCAATGAGCTTTTTCCTGCATTCACGTAACATCAGTACAGGCTCTTTAACATTAGGAGGTATATCCAAATCAAAGGAAGGAGTTCCGGAAGAAATGACATAACCCCTTATGCCACTCATCCATCTATTCTTCTGAAAAGTGGACCAATATTTCCAATTGGCATCAGCCCAAGAATTACTCCCTTTTTCTCTGGTCGTATTGATGGCTATCGGTAATCCAGTCTCTTCGTCTATGTTATTATCAGGATTAAACCATCCTGGCCTACCTATTTCCATATTTACGATTCTCTGTTCTCCCTCTACCCCAATATCAATTGTATCGTTTTCTGTTATTTTTGGGTGCTCTACCTCTATGACATTCCCATCGTCATCCTTTCTGAATACGACGTCTAACCATTCAACATGATCATCGCTTCTCATCCTCTCCCTAGTCTCTTCATCGGCCTCATTATAGGCAATCCAATACTCTGACGGAGATAGTAATTCTGCATCTAATCCTTCCATTATTTTTTTTGCATCAATCAGCGATATGTTCTTCAATCTCCCCTCGTCATCCCAATCTAAGTCAATCATTTCCTCTTTGGCAACAGCAAGAACTCTTTCATCTATTTTTAGCGGAGCATAGGCAATATATTTTTCCAGCTTCTCAGAAAAAAAGAATTCCTTATTCCCTTTCTTCAGAGTTTCTTTCTTTTCCAAAGAAGCTTCATCTTCATCATTATCGATATTATTCTCGAAATTCATATTATTGTTGATTATTTATTACCTGTTCAGCCTTTCTTAAAATAGATAAGTCACGAGCAATTATGAAATTAGAAAAGTAATTCTCAGTCTTACTATTGCTAACCAAGGAGATAGCTTCGTCAAAAGAGACCTTCAAGGATTCATATCCCTCCTCTATCTCAGATCTTTCGTATGACGGAATACCTGATCCACCAGTTTTCCTTGCTAGATAGGCATAAGAGAATTGAAGAATATCTATCTCATTCCTATATTCGATCGTCATCCCTATTTCCTTATCTATATCTATTTCAATCCCGACCTCTTCCAATATTTCCCTCTTAAGGGCTTGCTGCTCCATCTCTCCTACTTCTATCCCTCCTCCTGGAAGCTTATAATACCCGTACTTAGAAACATATTGAAGGAATATCTTGCCATCTTCATCCAAGATTACCGCTCTAGCAGCCCTCCTGATTCCATACAATTCCTTCTTACTCTTATCATTATCCGATATCTCTAACAATAATTCCATACTTCAAATATTTTATTCTTATTATTTCTTCATATCATGACACAAAAGCAGTACTTTAAAAGCGTTGCTTTGCGATATCAATTATCAATCCTACATGAACATTAAATATCCATAATCCTGTCTTAATTATATCATAAATTTGTCATATTGCCATCTTGTCCTTTCAATTGAGGATTGAAATCCTTTAAAATCATTATTTTTTGCTCTACTGGAATTTATTGCCCTTTTAAAAACTTCATCTTCATAATTTATTCTGGAGGGCAAAATTACTTTAAAGCCTCTCCCTTCGAGACAGAAAAGAGTTACACAAAAGGACCCTTTCTAGTACTCTTAGGATATTATAAAATGAGTAAAATGAAATACTACTCGAAAAATGGAATGAATTAAGATTTTAATGCTTGTCTTTTATTTGGCCCCCATTAAGAACTTTAGGTATTTTTATTTCTTCTAATTACTTTACCGCACTACTTCCTAATGAAAACTTCTACATAAGTCCAATCCTGGGAGGATGTGTATGAATTAAGTCCATATAGCTCAAAGGGCCATTCAGAATGATCTTGGTCCGTAAGGCCATGCAGAATAAATGCACCTCCGTTACCATATCCCGAACAATTATTTCCGCTACTTGCCGAAGAGATAGCCCAATTCCAATATATATTAGCTTTTATGTATGAATCAGAACAGTCAACCCAAGTACTACTTCCAACATTCCTTTGTTTTACATTGTTGTCTATTGTTCCTGAGGATAGTAAGGGATCCCATGCTCTATAATTAACATCCTTATATATAGGATTCTTGCTTACTCCATCAACTCTAATAGAATACTCTAAATCTTCTCCATTGGCATCAGAAGAAAATCTATTAAAAGCAATTCCAAAGTTTGCATTTAAAATAGCGCTATTGCCAGTATCAAGATCAGTATTCCAAGCATTCCATATTGAATTATAATAATTTTTCGTAACCAGAGCTGCTCTAGTCCAACCACCTCCGTCGCTTGTCATATCACAATAGACTACTAAAGGAGATGAAGATCCTGCTCCATCGGTATCAATTGAATACCAACCACTAGCAGATGCTCCAGCGCTTTTCCAACTATTACAAGAAGGATAAGAGGAAATAGCACTATCTCTCACCCAGATTGTCCAAGCAAAAGATTCAGAGCTTGAACTATAAACTAATCCGTTCATGGAAAATCCTCGAGCGCTTGCTAATGTATGATTAGGAGAAAAAGCCCAGTTGTAGTTAGCCCCTCCAACCGCATCAAATGTCATGGTATTGTTCCATTGTGAATCTGATCCAAGTGATTGCTCTGGATCGTGCCCATCATAATAAAATGCAGTGTTTCTATATATATGAAAGCTTTTAAATGTTTTTGGACTCGTCACTAAAGTTTTGGAAATATTTCCAGTTGAATAAGTAAAGTTTGCGTAATCGCCAAAGGTAGGGCTAAGATCTTTTCCAAAGGCAACTTGGTTATGCGTAGGTATCTGAGAACTACTCAATGCAAATCCTTTTTTGGTAACTAGACTAGGGTCATAGTCAGGCTGAATTCCTTCATTCCAATTAGTAACTGGATCATTTTCATATTGAGCAACAATTAGGGTCCAACCACCTCCGTCGGTTGTCATATCACAGTAGGCTTGAATCGCTGTTCCACTCGGACTAATGGTATAAACCCCACTAGTATTGTATCCTTTTGTTTTCAAAGCAGAGCATGAAGCACTGTAATTATCGGTCGTGAAGCAAGTACTGCTATAGCCGCTCGAATAAAGACCGCTAGAACTATTGTACCCCCAAGCAGAATAGCAATATGTTGTATTGGCGCTCAATGCTGTAGCACCAAAGATAGCCCCCGCTCCATTATATACTTCTGTTCCTTGAGTTAAACTAGTTGGAGATGTTCCAGCCTGCATCCTTATAACGGTTGCGGTCGAGCCTGATCCAACAGACCAAGACAAGTTTCCACTATTATACGTAACATTAGAATAATTTAATCCTGTCGGAGCAGTCGGAGCACAGACAGTGGTAGTAACACTTGCAGTCTTCCAGGTAGAACATCCTCCTGCATTGCAAGCCCTGACTCGATAGTAATAAGCAGTTGCGCAAGTCAGTCCAGAACTAAGAGATGTCAAAGCTGTACCGCTATAGATATTAGTAGCGCCAGTGTATGAAGAAGATGTACTTATGTCCAAGTCATAATTAGTGACCGTCCCTGTCGCACCAGACCAAGTAGCAGTAGTAGAGCTGCCAGTCGTTCCGCTCAGGACCAATGATGTCGGAGCAGTCGGAGCACAGACAGTGGTAGTAACACTTGCAGTCTTCCAGGTAGAGCATCCTCCTGCATTGCAAGCTTGAACCTGGTAATCGTAAGTAGTATCACAAGAAAGAGAAGAATCCGTGTTTGAAGTTCCTGCTCCATCATAGATAGTTGAGGCATCTCTCTGAAGATTGTAGGAAGTGGCTCCGTTGGAAGCTGACCAAGAGCAGCTAGTTGAAGTAGCCGAAGCGCTGCAAGTAAGACTTGATGGGATTTCAGGTATTGCAACTAGCGTAGTAGCACACTTATCAGCAGTGTAGACAGAACAAGCATCTTGGGAATTACAGCTCCTAGCCTTATAACAATATTCCTTGTTAGCCTCTAATCCTGAATCTGTAAAAGCCGTTCCCGAAGTCTGAGACCAGCTCTTAGCAGGAGAAATCCTTTCGATCTCCGTCCTCGTCGCATCAGCAGGAAGATCATAAGTAACAGTAATCGAAGAAGAGCTGGTGGCAACTACTGACAGAGAAGGAATTCCTGGGACAGTCATCAGGGTGGTAGCGCACTGAGTGGCAGGACTGTCAGAATAAAGAGAAGTCAGAGTGTTGTAAGCCCAAACCGAATAACAATATTCAGTGTTACTATTCAGTCCTGTATGTGCATATGGACTAGTCGATAGGCTTCCTACTGATGCTCCGTCCGTCCTACTACTAGGAGCGGTGTCCTTCACCATATCTCACATAGACTGAATCAGAGTTCAGAGGAAGAGAAAAAGCAATGCTGGTCGAAGAAGAACTAGTAGCCCCTACTGCTATGCTAGGAGCGGCTGGAGCAGTAGTAGCTGAAGAAGAAGTAGGAGCAGAATCAAGGTTGGTAGACTCATTATGAGAAAAAGCTGAATAATAATATGTAGTTCCAGAATTGAGTCCGGTATCGGTATGAGAATTTCCAGAAGTCTCGCTGTATATAGCCTCTCCTTCTGACATCGTCTGAGGAGCAGAAGAAGTGCTTCTCCTTATGACAGTCCTATATCCCTCATCTGACTTGACCCAAGAGAGCCCGATAGAAGAACCGCTAAGAGCAGTGACCGTAATCGAAGAGACCGGCTCTGGATGCGTGGTAGAACAACTGCTAGAAGATTTAGAGTATAGAGTGCTAGCTGAATTGTAATTCCATAAGGTATAGCAATATTTCGTATCGTAAGAGAGTCCTTCATCGCTGAAAGACAAGGCAGTGCTGTTCAAGACTTCATCCCCCTCTTCCCTAGTCTGAGGAGCGCTATCTATCCTCTTGCGGATAAGGCTCTTGTCCCCTGCCTCGCTTCCCCTTGTCCACGTTCCACCAATACGAGGAGGATTCGAGACAGTAGTAAGAGTAAGCTCTGAAGAGCCAGTCTCTGTCAGGGGCTGATCTCCTAAGACATAGGTATATATCTCCCCTCTTTCCAGGGGCACCGTAATGGTAGCGGCCTCACCATTAGAAATATATCTATAACAATGATCGATAGTCCCGTTCCTCTGAGGGTCTTTCGGAATCGAAGTCAAGACCTCTTGGATCTTCTGACTAGACCTAACATTATTGCAATAGAGGGGATCTCCTACTTCTGCATCAAGGCAGCAGATCGTCTCTTCTTCAGGAAATTTTTCTGAGCCAGAAGCCTTCTCTATCATCAGGGCTTTTGCATATGAATCAACGTCAGCCTTCCTAACAGAATCCCTTGCTTCTGATTAGGCCCTATTAAGCCCGATGTATATGATAGCAGAAAGGATTCCAACAATAGCAATCACCACAAGAAGTTCGATAAGAGTAAAGGCTTTAGACTTAATCTTCATCAGACTGTTTTTATTAATAATAATTAGGTTAATATAATAATAACATAGAAAGAAAATATTAAAAGTAAATTGTGCTGGTACGCAGTGGAAACGTGATGATTTCCTATTTAGAGAATAATAATGTCCTAGTAAAATACTTTAAGCATAATATGCTTAAAGACGAAAAATAACTATGATAAAAAAGCTGGCGACAGCCAATGAATTCATTACCGGAACCATAAACAGAGTCCAAGCAAGCAGAAGATTAAGGATGTTGTAAGAAAATAGTCAAACTCTTCGCTTCATCCAAAGATAACGGCTCGGTTCCTAAAGCAATTACAGGCACAGAAGAAATAGTGTTTAGCTATCTTTTGCCATTGTTTAATGAGAAATAATAAACAAGTAAGCAATAGTAAAAAAATATTCATTAAATTAATATTGCCTACCCCAAAATACTAAATGCTTTGCCTTTTTTCCACAAACAACACATTTATCAGAAATTTTTTCTTGCTCAAAAGGGACACACCTAGACTTGGCCCCTGTTTTCTCCCTTATTTCAGCCTCACATTCCTTATCGCCGCACCACATGGCCTTAATGTATCCTTGATTCTCATTAATTCTTTCTACAAATTCATCTAGGCTGTTAACTGAAGAAGTCCTATTTTCCTTATTATTCTTGCAAGCATCAAACATTCTTTTCTGGATATTATTTAGAATTTTTCTCAATTCAGGATCAATATCATCAAGCTTAATTGCTGTCTTATCTCCTGTATCTCTCTCTACGATTATACATTGATTTTCTAAAACATCCTTTGGTCCAATTTCTATCCTAACTGGAACACCTTTCATTTCCCAATCATTGAATTTGTATCCTGGACTATAGTTATCCCTCTTATCGATCTCAACTCTAAAACTTTTATTCAAAACATCGAATAATTCATTAGCCTTGCTTGTGACAACTTCATTCGATAAGGAAATCGGAACGATTATAACTTGAATAGGAGCAATCTCTGGTGGCAACTTCAATCCACGATTATCACCATGAGCCATAATGATAGCTCCGATCAATCTAGTGCTAATACCCCAAGAAGTCTGATAAACATATTCTTCCTCTTCATTCTTATTCAAGAATTTAATCTTGAAAGGTCTGCTGAAATTCTGCCCAAAATAATGACTAGTTCCTGCTTGCAAAATCTTGCCGTCGTGCATCAATGTCTCTACTGTATAAGTATTTTCAGCTCCAGCAAATTTTTCTGTCTCGGTCTTTTCTCCTTGCAGAACAGGAATAGCTAATTTCTTTTCAATGAGCTCCCTGTATATACTCAACATTTTCAAGGTTAGATCTTTCGCCTCTTCAGCATTATCATGAACTGTATGTCCTTCTTGCCAAAGAAACTCTCTAGTCCTTAAGAATGGCTTTGTTTCTTTTTCCCACCTGATGACACTACACCATTGATTATAAACCATGGGTAAATCTCTCCATGATTTTACCCATTTTCCATATAAATTTGAAAAAAGCGTTTCGGAAGTAGGCCTAATACAAAATCTATTTTCAAGTTCTTGAGCACCTCCATGTGTTACCCAAGCAACCTCTGGCGCAAAGCCTTCAATATGATCCTTCTCCTTATTCAGTAAATCTTCTGGAATGAGTAATGGAAGATATACATTCTTTACTCCGACCTTCTTGAACTCTTTATCTGCATATTCTTTAATGTTTTCCCAAATAGCAAAACCATATGGCTTAATAGCCATAAAGCCCTTAACATCTGTATAATCTGCTAGATCTGCTTTTATGACAATATCCGTATACCACTTAGCAAAATCATCTTCGATATTAGTTATTTCTCTTACGTAGTTTTTATTATCATTCATACCTGTTTTTCTCTTTTATAATATATATTATTATTCATCAAAATATTACAGAATTAAATTACTTTATTAGATAATATAGCATGTTTTATAATAAAATATAATCACACTTGTAGCAAATAATAAAATATTGATCCAGCCTGTTTTTCCTGTTCTGAACTAAGTTCTATTTTTGGATAATTTTTTAAATATAAAACCAAGCGAAAAAAGCTGGCACAAACCAGCTTTTCTATTTTATTGTTATAAAATACGATTCAATCAAAGAAACATCTATTCCCTGCTACGACTCAGTGCCATAAGGAGTCAATACCTCCAAGGCGCCCCATATCACAGTTCATAAATCTTTTGACAGGAGTCGGTCGAGGCTATCATTAAACATGCTGATCTTTTTAAAATCGTATCCATTAAATATTCTAATAACTGAATAATCATTACTGATCAATAAATATACTGATACCAATCCCACATAAATATGCTTATTGCAACATGCAACGAACGTAATACGAGATCATGCATCCGAAACAGCCTTCATTTGTCCCCATACCATTCGGCATATATTCAAAGCTGCAACAATCTGATCCAAAAGTAGAAGCAGACCAAAATGTATTATATCCACTAGAAGCAAGACAAGTCGGCGTATTGTAACAATTCTCAAGATAAGGGGAAGTCAGATTATTAACTGGTAAAGTCCAACTACCTGCTCCATACCCTCCATAACTTAATGAACTACACATACTCACAGCAGTATTCCGATCAGTGCCAGTGGACCTGACATTACTCCATATATGACCATAATTATCACACCATAACGTATCACTACCTACAGTCTTCGTAGTGTCATAATGAGCAGAAACTGAACAGAAAGCAGCAGCTGACCTAGTAGCCGTACAGGTAGCTGAAGCATTCCCTCCATTGGTACCGCTACAAGTCCAAGACTCTGAGCCTCCTTCGGCTGGGAAAGCTGTATTCGAAGGAGTTCCACTGCTGCATTGAGTGTATGATCCATAGCTTGTATCCCCTGAAGCAAAATTCCTAACAGCTGTACCACAAGTACCATTAACAGACGAAACTTTTGAATAAGAGCCGGTTACTGAGTCAAATTCATAACCAGTATTATCAGACAATACTGCCGATACTACATAGTCTTTACCATCAGAAGTAAAAACATAACCAGAACCATTAGGATCTCTCAATGCTACTGCATCTCCAAATACCTCTGCAGGACAATCTACCCCCACGACACAAGACACAGGCAAAACCGCCTCTGGATTATTCGTCTTATAGATCATCACTGCTTTAGCTAATTGATTAATATCTGCCTTTCTGCGAGCATCATTAGCCGCTCCCTGGGCACCGCCCATAGAAACGATTATAAAGCTGGCTAACACTCCAATAATCACTATTACTATAACAGTTCAATTAATGTGAACGCTTGCTTTTCTTCTTGGCTCATATGAATTATAAATATTATTAATAATCTGACCAATTACTATAGCTCACACTCCGCATACCTCACTATGAAGTGATTAATAGGCCCTGCATAGCCTATCAGCATCTATACATCAAAGTAATTCCCCTTCTATTGAAGCACGCCATAAAGAATTACTATATTCCCCCTACTATATTAGTAATTAACATAATTCCATTACTTCCTGATCTTCATTACTGAAACTTTCCTAAGTAATTTAATTTTAGACTATATTTAACTTCCAATAACCTTATTTAACTAATTATTCATCTACTTGTTGGCCTATTTTATTCTTGTTTTCCTTATTGCGCTTATCCAAAACCACCAAGCAATAAAAAGTATAAGCGAGCTAAATAATGCTAATTGCCAACTAAATATAGCCATAATCAAAATCAAAAGAAGAAACATAATTGAATAAATAATTAAACCAAGAGTGCCTGAAAATAGAAAAACACCTCTGAAGAATTTTCTAGCTTCTTTGTCTCGATTACATATTTCTGTATTAAGGCTGCCGCAATGAATGCATTGAGGGGCAGAATCTGCTATTTCTCTACCACAGTCAGGGCATTTTATAAGACTCATGTTTTCTTAAGTTAAGTATTATAAGTATACTATATCATAAATAAAAACCGACTAAAAGTCGGTTTCTATAAGGGGCTCGCAAAATGGGATGAATTAAGAAACTGTTTGTAAATTTTAATTTGTATTTTATTAATTATTCTTTCTGTCTACGAAAACACTTTCACAATATCCACCGATACATCTTGGCTCGTAACCGATACAAGCCATCTTACACATTGTTATATTACACTCAATCTGCTGAATCCACTTAATCGCTGGAGGGCAAACTGAATACCAATCTTTATTTATTGCACTTTGCCCATTACCATTACTACATCTACAACAACCACAGGAAAGATCGAGGGATTTACAATCAAAATCTTCGCTGCAAGTCTTATTGGCAAATGCTGAAATGTTTCGTGATGAGATACTATTTTCAAATTTTTCAGACCAAAAACAATTTCCGTTAATTTTTATAGTTGAATGTTTTTTCCCATCAATAATAATGCTATCTCCGCAAACCTATTTCTTTTGTAATAGAAATATATAACCAATAAAAATGATTATTATAACTACTGCAATTAAAACTTTTTTATTCATATATTTATTTTATCATAAATAAAAACCGACAGGAAGTCGGTCTTTCGATACTTTTTACATTGGCTCCCCACTACAGCCTAGTGCCATATTAGTAACCCCAAGGCTTCCCATACCATAAATTGCAAATAATTTGACGGAAATCGGTCGGGATTATTTCCTGAAAAATGAAACAAATGAGACACTATAAAAAAAGAAAAGATTATCTACTATTTAAATTGCCTTCATCATCTCAATAATCCAACTAGAAACATCTGGATTGTCATTCCATGTCACACTTCCCCGTTTTATTAATTCCTGATGTTCAGGGTACCCAATGTTATCTATTTTTCCATGCAAATCTATAAAATCATCTGTAGTCTGAATCACAATATTAAATACTTCTGCCAAAACCCAAAACTTTCCATCTTCTGTGTTCATTCCAGCAAAAACTTCTGGAAATTTATTTAAAGCAAAGTCATAAAATATGAAATGAAGACATTCATGAAAAATAGTAAAAAGCTGAAGATTGCGATTATCATAAATAAAAACCTGAAACTCTCCATCTTCCAAAAATCGAGGACAAAAATCAAAAATAGAAAAATCACCAATAATTTCTTCTTGAGGCCAAGGATGATTATTAAATATTTTATCAACCAAAAAAAAATACTTTTCTTGTGCCTGATTTAAATATTCAATAGTCTTATTACTGAGTGATATGATTTCCTCGTTATGAGAAATATAATAACTTGAAACATAATTATTCAAAAACACTTTTTTGTCTGATGATTTTTCAATACCAACAAGCACTGGATGATATTTTAATGCCCTCTCTTTCCAAAAATCACAGCCACCAATTTTTTGCTGATTATAAAAATCCCAAGCTATATCTTGGTCTAGTTTTTGATCAAATTGTAATTTTATAGTTGGATGATTCATATAAATAGAAACCTACTATTATTTTATCTTTTTAATTAAAAGAAATCTAGTAGGTATAATATATTATTTTTTCATTTTATTAAAGAGATCCCAAATAAGCCATTCTAGTGTCATCTTCGCATGAATGCAAAAACGATCATCCAGTGCCCAGATAGACCCCTTTTCTATTTCGGATTGAAATGGACATCCACCTCCACAAATACCCAAAGCAAAGCATTCTTGACATTCTGGCATATTTATCGGAGATCTCATACTCCATTCTTTATAATCAGAATCATCGTGTATATTGAAATCATTATCAAATACATTTATTGGAAAGTATTTTCTTTTTGCAAGGAAGCCATGACAAACCCCGACATCTCCGTTTGGAGCAATTACAATTTGATTCCCTCCAGTAGCACCACAATCAAATAACCAGACCTTGCTTTCAACGAAAGATGTAACCTTTCTCATTATACGATCTTCGTACACCCCTCTTTCTCTAAAAATCTTGAAAGCATTAATAATGAATTTCGCCGCCCTTTCGTTGTATCCATCATTTAACTTATCTTCACCAGTAATCATAAGATTGAAACCGAGATTAGTTATCTGACATTCATCAAGAAGAACTTCAATCGTAGTATCAAAATCTGAAATACTGGCTTCCGAAAGAGTACATGAAGCACCAATATTCATTCCAGCCTCTTTACAAACCAGAAATCCTCTTTTTATATCCTGATAAACTGGTCTTCCATCTGCATAGGCACGGCTTGAATTTGTTGCAAAAGAATCTCCGTCAATTGATATAGAAACCTGAACATTTGAATTCTTAAGCACTTCAGCAATTTCATTGGTTATTAAGCTTCCATTCGTAACCATGTTAAGAATTGTCCTCTTGGGAAGTTTCCCATTTTGAATATATTCTTCAATTTTGGTTAAAAGAATTCTTAAAACACACCAATTCAGCAAAGGTTCTCCTCCGTAGAAAACAATAGTTTTCTCCAATTCGAATTGCTTTGGATCTTCTGCAATCAGGAGACAGAAAAAGTCTAACCCCTTAAGGGCTATTTCTAATGACATATTTTCGCTGTCATAATCAGAAGATTCTTGATTTTTTATAAAGCAATATTTACAGCGAAAATTGCATCTTTCTGTAAGGATAAAATATGCCAAATGCGGATAAGGCTTTCCAAGAAGTCCAAGGTAATAACCTAAGGCATTCTCATCATCTGCCACACTATTGATTAAAATTTTAGCAAACTCTAACGCCTTGACTGTACTCAAGAAGTCTTCTTGTCTATCGAAATCAATCGAATCAAGAACATTTTGCAAAGAATTGCCGTTTGTAAATTTTTTAATTATTAGCAAAAAATCATCTGAAACATAGACTGGTATCATCCGCAAAGAATGATAACAAGCTACAACATGAGATTGTTTAAGAAAATGTACATATCGAGAAAGAAATAAAAACCTATCTTTCATAGAATCTCCATCTACTAATTTACATATAGGAAAAGGGAGATTAATTCCCAAATCCTATACTCATCGAATCACCAAGGATCTTCCTTGTCTCCATTATTATACCTACATGCACATTTACATGCACATGTTCCGCACCTTGAAGCATGAACAACGTTAACTGTGTTACCAAGCACTAAAGATGCGTCTTCTTTTGTTGGAACAATAGGTTTCATCTTGCATATCACCTCCTCTTAATTTTTAAATGAACTCATTGGATTATAACCCTCCTTCATCCAAATAAACCATAAACTATAATTAATCTATTGTCAAAATTTGCATCCTGAATTCTAGTTTGAAGCTCCCTACATTTAAATATTAAAAAGCCATTGCTTTTTAGGGTATAATTAAAATGATCAAATAACAATTAAAACCCAAGACAATGGCTTATCATCATCTTAACATAAGAGAACGATTTAAAATAGAAACATATCTTGATTCAGGAATGAATAAGGCAGAGATATCAAGAAGACTGGATAGGGATTACAAGACCATATCAGAAGAGATAAGAGAAGGTTCTTATCCCGATGGCAGGTATAGTGCCCAGCATGCTCAAGGAGTAGCCGAAAGAAAAAGGAAGAACGGAAAAAGGAAGTCCAAGAAACTGATCAAGGATGATGAACTCAGGGAATATCTGATAGCAGGATTAATGGATAACAAATCCCCTGATCAGGTCATGGGTGAAAGAAAGAATCAAGGAAAGAGCCGTGTTTCGAATGAAACCATATATTCTTTCATCTATACTGAAGATAAGAGATTGATCCAGTATCTGAGACAGAAGAAAGGTAAGTATAGAAGACGCTCTGGCACTAAGAAAAGGGGGTTAGAACGCAAGACAATGGATAAAAGACGTATTGATTCTCGTCCAAAAGAAGTAGATGAAAAAACTGTTATCGGACATTGGGAAGGAGACAGTATCGTTGGAAAGAAAAAACAGAACGGAGTAGGGACATTCGTTGAAAGAGTTTCTGGTTACGCCCAAGCAGTAAAGCTTGAAGACATGAAGGCTGAAGAAATGATGCATAAGACTATTAAGGTATTCAGACAAATACCAAGAGATAAGAAAAAGACCATTACTTGTGATAATGGTTCGGAATTCGCAGAATATGAATCAACGGAAAAGAAAGCTAAGATTATTTTCTACTTTGCTAATGCTTATCACTCCTGGGAAAGAGGATGCAATGAGAATTGGAATGGACTATTCAGGCAGTACTTTCCTAAAGGAACAGATTTTGCTAAAGTAAACCAAAGAGAGATAAATGTGATTGTTAAGAAGCTGAATAATCGCCCCAGAAAGAGACTGAATTATTTAACTCCTTATCAAGTTTTTGCTCTCGGAATGGACCCTAAAAACTATGGTACTTCAAACTAGAATCTAGGCATTATAGGTTTTTTTGCGATGCTTTCCAACTAACAAAAAACCGACAGCAAGTCGGTCTCTCGATACTTTTTTTGTTGGCTCCGGCAATGCAACTCGAACCGGCAATCGGTCTCTCGATACTTTTTTATCTCTCGGTAAATATTTACCTTGTTTTACCGGCAATAGGACGCCCTCATTAAGTCGCTAGAGGCTCGGTCTCTCGATAAAAAAGTTGTTGGCTCCCCACTACGATCTAGTACCATAAGGAACCAATATCCCCAAGGTTCCCCACGTCATAAATTATAACTAATTTGACGGGGGTCGGTCGGGATTATTTCTTTAATCCATTAATCTTTTTAAGAAATTTTGTTCAGTAAATAGCTTACGATATAAGAACTGTTTTTATCAATCAAAGAATTAATTTCATTATCAGATATCAAGCCTTCTTTTACCGAAATACTTATTAATGATTCACAAATCTTTGAATCAAGTTCCCTCTTATTTTTCCTAATATCGTCGGGCAAATTACTAATATACTTTATCAAATAATTTCGGATAGCATCATTTCCTATACCTAAAACTATATCTTCCGAAAATAAATCTAGATCTTGATCCCTAAATTCTTTTTCTCTCTGTATTCTATGCCTAACCTCATGGACCACAAAATTATTTATTCTTTCTTGATCCATAAATTCCTGATCAATATTCGCACTACTAATCTCATATCTTTCATTTACTATTTCGCTGTCCTTTTCATCAAAACAAAATGCTATTTTTGCGTCCTCATGCTCTTCGATATAATCAACAACAATAATTGGTATTTTAGGTTCTAAATCAAAACAATCGAAGATTTCATTGATCCTCGCTATATTATTCTCTCTTTCGCCATAACTCTCGTTCTCGAAATTCATAATTTTAAATATCTCAATATTATTATGTCTAACATATCATTTTTTAAAATGAACACGAGTAAAAACTGACAAGAAGTCGGTCTCTCGATACTTTTCACATGGCTCGCAGAATGGGATGAACTTAGACTATATTTAACTTCCAATAACCTTATTTAACTAATTATTCATCTAACTTCTGCCCTATTTTATTCTTGTTTTCCTTATTGCTCATGGCCTATGATTTAATTATTATAAATCAATCATAACCAATTATATATAAGAAATATCTAACAGAATTATTGTATTATTATTAAATGATTAATATTTATAAATAAAATATTATTTTTCTTATTTCTTATTGGGCAACTTGTTATTTCTTTTCATCAATTTGATAATAGATAAGCATAAGATAATATTTATAGCTTGCGGCAATATTATCCCTAACCCGATAAATGAGAGCAATACAACAAACATCTCTGAACTCATAAAATAAATCAATAGCCCAGCGCAAGTAGCTACCAAAAAAAGAGAAATCCAGATACTTTCTTTTGCTCCTTCGATTAAAGACATTCCAATCGTCTTTTTCTTGCTAAAGGATGAAAAATAAAACAATATTACCACTGAACTCAAAAATTGTCCGAAAATTCCTAAATGGAAAACAATACCAGTATAATATAGGAATATTATAATCAATATAGCAAAAACCCCCCTTGCTATCCGCCCCATCGAACCATTTAGCCCTCTTTCCTCCCTTTCCTTGTCTAGCCCCTTATCGGTCAAAGAATGTCTCTTTGAAAAAAATTTCTTGATCTTCTCCCGAAACTTATAATTCTTTTCTGCTCCTATAGATATATAAATAAAATTAACCAGAGAATTAAAGGCTATAAGAACCATCACAGTCAATTCCATATAGTCAACCTTCCCAGTAAACAATCCTTCTATAAGAAAAAAAGAAATACTACTCACTAAAGCACAAAAAAAACAAGATAGGTTCAAGATAATAAAAAATAGATAGAAATACCACTTCCTCTTACTTCCGCCCCCGTAGAATAAATAAATATTAAGCAGGAAAAAGCCTACATAAAATATTATATAGAAAAGATTAAGATCGTTTGTAATGACAATGAGACTTGCAACTGTTAATAGGGCAAGATTAAAATAAGCTATATAATTCATAA
>JAQWEU010000011.1 GCA_028704755.1 Minisyncoccota bacterium
CTGGTTCGATAGTAGAAGTGATATCAGGATAAGACATATCTTCCATAGTCTGCTTCCCTATTATGCTCTTGTAGAGATTGCTGATATCGTTCTTCCTCACAGCATCATTCGCTGCTGAACGGCTACCGGATAATCCTGCGATGATGAAACCAGCCAGGATACCGATGATGGCTATGACGATCAATAGTTCTATGAGAGTGAAACCTCTTCTTTGCATAAAAATTAGTTTATATTAATAAGATTATTATATCAAAAATACAAAAAATAAAAAGAGAGGAATTTTAATAGAATAAACCGATTTTATTTAAACAACTGTGACATATTAAGTAATAAGCTTTTCCCCTGTATTAATATTGAATGACTCTATCCAATAAAAAAAGACTCATAAAGAGTCTTACTTTTATTGCCCTAAACGACAACGAACCCTATAAGATACATTGGTCGTATTAGCACCATTATAACAAGCACCAGTATCTGAGAGATTTATATAATATTTCAAAACCATATTCGGATCAGTGAAAGTCGTATTCGTCCAATAAGCAGTCTTATTGCTCGAAGTACGGCATAACGTATTGCTGCAGCATTGCCCTAGGCTAGTTCGTGAAGGTAAGGACCATCCATACCTTCCAGCATACGCTAAACCAGAACAATGAGTATTAGCAGCATCCCAACTCATAGCACCACGATCATTAGTCCACATTCCTCCATTACCATCACACCAGACAGTCTCACCATTCACTACTTTAGTAGTGTTATATTCAGCAACACTGCAAGATGTTGGAGGAGCTGAAGTATGACGGCAACGTATATTGTACGAAGAAGTACGGAAATTAGCACCATTATATCCAGCACCGCCTTGACCAAGATTGACGTACCAATTCATCTCAGTCCAATCAGGATAGACCGTAGCAGACCAGAATGCTATTGAATTTTCAGTTGCCCTACAATTTACAGTACTCCAACATTGATTAAGTTCAGTTACTGTCGGAAGAGCCCAACCAGTAGTCCCTGCATAATTCAACGAACTACAATAACTAGCTCCAACTGTCTCAGTCATTGATCCTTGATTACTTGTCCACATTCCGCCACTACTATCACACCAGACAGTCTCACCATTCACCACTTTGCTGGTATTGTAGTCAACGGGATAACAAGTAGCTGCTACCGCAGCTATCCTAGAAGCAGTACAATCACCACTATTAGTTCCACCAGAACCAAGGCAAGTCCATGTCACTGAAGACCCTGCTGCTGGAAAAGCAGTACTCGATGGAGTTCCAGTGCTACATTGAGTATAAGAACCATACCCCGTATCTCCAGAAGCGAAAGCTCTTACGGCTGTACCACAAGCTCCATTAACTATAGGTAAAGTCGTTTGACAACCAGTAAGAGGATTATCTCCATACCCACCCTCATCATCGACTGAATACAATGCATAGCAATATTGCGTATTGTTAGTAAGCCCAGTATCAACAAAAGCGTTACCATTATCAGTATAAATTACCGTGCCATCAGTATTACTTGCCGGAATAGAACCCTGTTTTCTAACTATCGCTGTATTAGTCGCATAATCCCCTCTTGTCCAATTAATAATTATAGAATTATAGGCTACTGTAGGGAAAGTAAGGTTAGTAGGAGCCCCCATTTCAATCAAGTTTCCACACCCTTGTAAATATTCAGTAGACATAGCAGATGTAACAGGATTATATGCCCAAACGCTATAACAATAAGTATTACCATTTTCCAGAGCAGGATCATTATCGATAAAAGATGTATCAGTATTGTTATAGACCGCAACACCCTCCTCTATCGAAGCAGGCGCAGTACCTATTTGTCTCCTGATAACCGAATTAGTAGAACTTCCCTTAGTCCAAGAAAGATCAAATGAATTCATTGTTGAAGATATTGATAAATTAGCAGGATTAGATGGTGGAACCCCTCCGCAAGCAAGAACAAATCCATTAGAATAAGCATCAGTCCTACTATCATAAGCCCAAGCAGAGTAACAATATATCTTATCCTCAGTAAGTCCAGTATCTGTATAAGTATGAGTATCTGTTGGATCTTGTCCATCCTTATCATTACGTTCATTATATACCTGAATTCCATCAGCCAATGTCTGCGGAGCTACAGTAGCAGGAGGAACATTATCTAATCTTCTGATAATAGTATTCGTAGAGAGATATCCTGGTACCCAAGTCAAAGTAATAGTCCCTGTTCCATCGGGATTTCTAAAAGAAGTCGCAGTAAATGCAGGAGAAGTCTTTCCTCCAGTAGTTGTGCCTCCCCCAAGCGCAGGAGGATTAGAAGCGGCCGCTGGCGTATAAGTAGAAGGAGAAGAAGAGGAATATGAACTAGAAGAACCGAATCCTCCTGTGCTCCTATTCGCAGAAGAACCTGGGGTACCAGGATTCGTCACTACGGTATTATCATAGGAATAAGTCTTACAATAATAATAATGATCAGGGTTATCTAATGTTATCCTGTATTGATTATACGCATTGTTGACTATTGCCACTATAGTCCCATGTTCAAATAAATAATCATCAGAAGGGAGGCTGTTAGAATCTAATTCAGTAACCGAATCAAGACAAATAATGGCCGAAGAAACATTAGTATCAGGCAAAGAATCTAAAGATGCTGGAATTGACCATATTAAATCAATATACGCGCTTCCGTGCAAAAGAGAAAAATTCTGCACCAATCCTATTCCTCCCGAAACAAAGGCAGTACACGCAAGATCACTTCCAAATAGATTGCTTCCTGTAGACTTGATGAAGCATGATCCATCATCAAGGATTGCTGCAATAGAAAAATTATCTCCATCTCCTTTATATAAATACGCCTTACTAGGGTTAGGATCGTAAGGAGTAGTGGCTAAGAACTGATCAATGAATGATTGAAGAATGGTATTAGTCTTTCCTGGTTCTATAGAGGAGGTAACATCTGGATATGACAATCCATTGATAGTTTGCTTACCGATAATACTCGTATATATGTTAGAAATATCATTTTTACGAACTGCATCATTAGCTAAGGCTCGACTACCAGTAAGATTTGCAATAATGAAAGCAGTTAAAATACCAATTATAGCGATAACGATAATAAGTTCTATGAGAGTGAAACCTCTTCTTGTTTGCATGTAATATTTTAATATAATTATAAAACAATTATATCAAAAAATACAAAAAATGAAAGGAAGGATTTTAAAATAAAAAAGACCTGAAGATTATGGATAAGCATCACTAGCAAATCTACCTTCGGTCTTGATAATATCACGAATCCTTGACTCGTCAGCTCCATAGTGGAGCTCTAAAAGAGCTAACATCTCGATAACCCTAGCATCGAACTCATAAGATCGTTTCACTGGATCCTCAACATGAGAATAGTCTCCACCTTCAAACGCTCTTCTGACAGAAAGAACATATCTATCCACCTGCATATCGTCATAAGACTTATCCATCAGGAACGCATTGATGCCAAAAACCTGGAGCCTATGCCTGACCTCATGAGCAGCTATAGCTATCATTCTCTGTTGGTAAGAACTGAATGGAAGATCATCATAACTGCTCATAGTATTCTCTCCATCTTTTCCATAGAGCAATATCTTACTGCTAAAACCTTTCATATCCTTGAATATGTTATTGACCCTGACACAATACTTTTCAACTGGATCAAGTCCATACGAAGGATGATTATACTTAGCATTAGCCTTATCTGACATGGAAAGACTGAAGAAAAAATTTCCAATACGATTATCGCAAAAAACTAGGCTATCAAGATAAAGAAGACAAGCCATTAAGTTTATGGCTGAAGAAATGTCACTACCTTTCATTCCTTTCTCAAGCAACAGTCTCTCAATACGTTCTATCTCGAAAAACGTATTGATAATCTTCTTGCCCCTTCTGACTACCCTGTGATAGAGCAAACTAGTACGAACCATCTTCTCCTCCTTGTTCAATGACTGCTACTACATAATAAATTAAATATCAAATATGTCAATATCACCATTCATACATAATTAATCCTAATACGATCTTAATAAAAAATTAGCCTATAAGGCTAATTAATTCTTAAAATCTTTCTCTATCTTGCTTTCCTCAGGATGATGCACATTCACATATTTAGCATTCTTCTTGAGATAATAAGGCTTTGTCGTAGGAGAAGATAATACTTCGAATACTAACTGACAGACCCTAGTTCCTGGATAGAGCAATACAGGAATCATCCCTATATTCTCCATCTCAAGGACTATCTTACCTCGGAAACCAGGATCGATATGTCCAGCAGTTGAATGGATTACGATTCCCAACCTACCTAAACTGGACCTACCATCGATTCTAGCTGCTACATCATCTGGTAATTCAACCTCTTCTGACGTTGCCCCTAACACGAACTCACCTGGATGGAAGACGAAAGGCTCATTTTCCGGAACTTTTATCATCTTGGTCATATCCTTAAAAGTTTCAGGATTCTTAGTGTCGATATATGGCTTCTTCGTATGCTCGAAAACCATAAATTCTTCGCTAAGTCTTAAATCTAAAGAAGCCGAACCCAGTTGTTCTTCTAGATTCGGCTCCGGAAAGATTTTAATCTTCCCTTCGTCTAAAAGTTTTTTGATTTCTCTATCTGATAATATCACTTTTGACGTATTTATGTTTATTATTAATCAACTACCTCTATTCCTAATGATCTAGCAGTCCCTTCAAGAGTTCTCATAGCCTGATTGATATCTTTTGTATTCATATCAACGATCTTTCTCTTTGCTACTTCCTCAAGTTGAGCTCTAGTAATCTTACCAACTTTCTTCTTATTAGGAGTTGGTGATCCACTCTCCAAACTGATAGCTTTCTTGATCAATTGTGGTGCTGGTGGCTGCTTCAAGATAAAAGTATAAGTCTTATCCTTATAAGCAGTTATCACTACAGGGATCTTGAAATCACCCATTTCTTTCGTAGCATCGTTGAATTTTGTACAGAATTCAGCGATGTTCAATTGATGTGATGCTAATGCTGGTCCTACTGGAGGAGCAGGAGTAGCTTTACCTGCTTTGATATGTAATTTTATAAGCGCTTTAATTTCTTTTGCCATATTTTTCTTAATTATATTTTCTTGACTTGTAATGAATCTAATTCCAAAGAAGTGTCCCTACCGAACATATTGATCATAACCTTCACTTTACCCTTTTCCCTATCGACTTCTGAAATCTTACCATCATAGTCCTTGAAAGGTCCGTCAGTTATCTTTATCAAATCCCCGATATCGAAATCCACCTTATATTTTGGATCTTCATCACCCATTCTCTTCTTAAGAGATTCTATCTCCTGAATCGAAACAGGTAATGGAATAGTTCCAGAACCGACAAATCCCGTAACATTTGGCGTGTTTCTAACAACATACCAAGAATCATCAGTTACCATCATCTCTACCAAGACATAACCTGGATATATTTTCTCTTCAATGGTTCTCTTCTTTCCATTTCTAATCTTTATCTTCTTTTCTTTTGGGACAACAACATTAAAAATCTTATCTTCCATTCCTAAGGACTCCACTCTCTGCTTAAGATTTTTTGCTACTGCGTCTTCATAACCAGAATATGTATGAAGTACATACCATCTTCTCTCATTAGAAGTTTGTTGTTTTGCCATAATTATTGATTAAAAACAATTTTTTTTAATAATTCTCGAATAATTACATCGCTAGCACCCAAAAAAGTAGATGCTAATAATATAAAAACTATTACAGTGAAAGTAAAATTCAAAGCCTCTTTTCGAGTTGGCCAAGTAATTCTCTTCATTTCAGCAAAAACTTCCCCAAAAAAATCTTTAATTTGATTTTGTGTTTTCATAATATTATATAATGTAGATTAACAAAAGAAGGCACAAATGTCAATCATTTACAACAAAATCAGATTAAATATCAAGATTCTTCACTAATTTTGCCGATGTCTGAATAAATTTCTTCCTAGGTAACACCTCTTTTCCCATCAACATATCAAAAACATTATCTGCTTGCTGGGCGTCATCGATAGTGACTCTCAATAAGATTCTTTGCTGAGGATCCATAGTTGTTTCCCATAATTGCTCAGGATTCATCTCTCCCAAACCTTTATACCTTGAGATATTTATACCTGGCTTATCCTTGAAATCAGAATTCAAGATCTTCTCCTTCTCATCCTCAGAATAAGCATACTTCAACTCCTTACCCCTTTGCATCCTGTATAGCGGAGGCTGTGCGATATATAGATAACCGCTCTCGATTATAGATTTGAAATATCTGAAGAATAATGTAAGTATCAATGTCCTTATATGGTTTCCGTCACTATCAGCATCACACATGATGATGATACGATGGTATCGGAGCTTCTCAAGATTGAAATCATCACCGATAGCAGTTCCAAGAGCGATGACAAGAGCCTTTACTTCTTCAGATGCGAGCATCCTATCGAGACGGACCTTCTCAACATTAAGGATCTTACCCTTCAGAGGAAGGATTGCCTGGAACCTCCTATTCCTCGCCTGCCTGCTTGAGCCTCCTGCAGACTCTCCCTCCACGATATATATCTCTGACTCCTCAGGCTTCCTACTAGTACAGTCGGATAATTTTCCTGGTAATGATAATCCATCAAGTATACCTTTTCTCAATATCGTTTCCTTTGCAGCCTTAGCAGCTTTCCTTGCTTTATAAGAAAGGACTGCTTTTTCAATGATAGCTTTGGTATCCTGAGGATACTTCTCCAAATAGACACCCAAGGCATCAGCAACTACGACTTCAGTAGCCGGTCTCGCTTCAGGATTTCCAAGCTTTGTCTTGGTCTGTCCCTCGAACTGAGGTTCGACTATCTTCAAGGAGACAATAGCAGTCAATCCCTCTCTTATATCATCTCCACTAAGATTCGGCTCAGACTCCTTAAGAAACCCTCCTTTCTTAGCGTATTCATTTATAAGACGGGTGAGGGCTGAACGGAAACCGGTCAGATGAGTACCTCCCTCACTAGTATAGATATTATTAGTAAAACTCTCCTCGCTCACCTCATAATCATCAGTATATAAGAATGCGGCTTCGACAATGATGTCATCCTTTTCTCCAGAACAATAAAAAGGTGTGTTATGGATCCTCTCAGAATGTCGTGACATATATCTCAGATATGAGGCGACTCCTCCCTCGAAATAGAAATGATATTCAAAAGGATCATTCTCGTCCCTTAAGTCATAGAAATCCATCTTTACCCCCTTTGTCAGATATGACTGCTGTCTCAAATGGCTGAGTATTTTTTTCCTATCAAAGACTGTCTCACTAAAGATAGTATCATCAGGAAAGAAAGTAATGGTCGTCCCATTCTCCTTACAATCGCCAATCTTCTTGACTGCAGCGACCGGCTTTCCTCTACGATATTCCTGCACATACTTACCTCCATCCTTACAGACCTCAGCAGACATTTCAGTTGAAAGAGCGCAGACCACGGAAACACCTACTCCATGCAGACCTCCGGAAATCTTATAAGCTCCACTACCGAACTTACCTCCAGCATGAAGGGTTGTCATGATGGTCTCTAGTGCAGATTTTTTCGTCTTCTCATGTACATCTACTGGAATACCTCTACCATTATCTCTGACCTGGACTTTTTCTCCTGGTAATAGCTTTATCTCTATCTTGTTACAAAAACCACCCATTGCTTCGTCAAGACAGTTGTCAACCACCTCATAGACTAAATGGTGTAATCCTTGCGTTCCAGTAGAACCGATATACATACCAGGTCTTTTCCTTACTGGATCAAGTCCTTCTAAGACATATATATCTTTTGCACTATATGATGTTGTATCTTTTTCTTTTGCCATACTATTTTCTTTCTTCCCAACCGATTTTTTCGGAGAGACTGTTAATTATATTTTTTATATTGCTATCGATTTCTTCAGAATTCAATGTTCTCTCACCATGTTGCAATGTCAGCCTGATTGTCACACTTTTTAATCCTTCCGCCAATCCCTTCTTATACACATCCAGCACCTTAGCTTCCGTATCTATCATCTGGTCCAATTTCTCCACCTCTTCGATAATATTTATCATCTTATCATCTGTCACCTTCTCAGCCACTACCCCAGAGATATCTCTTACAGCTGGCGGATGAGTAGCTATCCTTTTATACTCCTTGCTTTCTGAAAATACTTTTTGCAAATCATCGAAATTAAGATCAAAACCCATTACACTATCAGGTAATCCTTCGAGTTCGGTCAGATCAATCGATATTTGACCGAATTCTCCGATTTTCAAACCATCACAGACCAATTCAACTGCATTATCCTTTTCCCAGAAATGCCCGACTTTTATCTTTGAGAATTTAACATTCTTGACTCCTGAATTATTGAGCAGATATTCGATATCTCCCTTCAGTCTTTGGAATTGTTTCTGGATATCCATATCGCCGACAATTATCGCTCCTGAAAACCTTCTCGATTCCACCACCTTCTTTTCTTCCTTATTGAATACCTTAGCGATCTCATATATCCTCACATCCTTGAAACTCTTCAAGTTCTCCTTGGTATTCTTCATCAATTGAGGTAATAAGCTCGGCCGTATATATTTGAAAAAGACACTTACAGGATTATCCACCGATACTGGATCAAAATCATAATTCTCCTTTTCTTCTTCTCCTATGAAAGAATAATTATATACCTCGGTCCACCCGATATCCTTCATGATCTCCTTCGTCCTATACTGCCAATACAGGTCATCGTTTCTCTTTGCAGGGATTATCACATTGCAAGGAAGGGCTGGTTCGATCTTCTCATATCCATATATCCTTCCTATTTCCTCAATAAGATTTTCCTTTATCACCATATCCTGCCTCCAAGTAGGAATCTCCACTACCATGAATTTCGCATTCATCTGCACCATCCTGAAATTTAACCTCTTGATAATCACCTCTAGCTCCTTCGCTGAGATGATTATTCCTAATATACGGTTCAATAACTCGAGCTCAAGCTTTATCTTCACAGGTTTTACTTTTTCAGGATAAATATCAATACAACCATTCACCACCTCACCTTGGGCGACTTGGGAAATGATAGTAATGACTCTGTTCATAGCGAGTTCAGCAAGATTAGGATCAAGATTATGTTCGTACCTGATCGATGCATCCGTCCGTATATTTATCTTCCTCGCAGTCTGGCTTATCAATTTAGGAGTAAAATTAGCTGATTCGATGACGATATTCACCGTATCTTTCGTTATTTCAGCCTTCTTCCCTCCTTTGATTCCGGCAATAGCCAAGACCCCTTCGATATCCGATATCGTAAGCATTGTCTTGTCCAGAGTTACCTGGTTTCCAGATAAGAGAGTCAAGGATTCATTAGGCTTTGCTTTTCGCACTATTATCTTCTTGTCACTGATCTTATTATAATCGAAAACATGCAATGGCTGTCCAATCTCCAGCATCACATAATTAGTCGCATCGACTACATTATTTATAGGATTGACTCCACAAGCGATCAATTTTTCTTGTAACCACTTAGGTGAAGGCTGGATATTGATACCGAGCATTACCCTGCTCATATATCTCTTGCAATCCTTATCCCTTACTTCAACCGCTAGATAATCCTTTATCGCATATCGTAAGCTTTCCTTGAATTTGATTTCTGGATCGACAAAATGCAATCCCAGGATCGCATAACACTCTCTTGCAATTCCCAAATGAGACAAGCAATCTCCAGCCCTATCGGGCAAGACATCCAAGCTAAGAACCCAATCGTTCTTCAGATTGGTAATCGACTCATTCTCGAACGAATGCAAAGTCAGGAGCTCTGCCAGCTTCTCAGGCTTGGGAAGAGGTTTTTTGAAGAAAGAATTTAACCAAGAATATGATATTATCATTTTAGAATTGTTTTAAAAATTTAAGGTTTCCGCTATGGAAAAGCCTGATATCATTTATCTTATACTTCATCATCGTCGGCCTATCTATAGAAAGTCCGAAAGCGAACCCTTTCCATATTTCAGGATCAAGTCCTCCGTTCTTGATCACATTAGGATGGACCATTCCACATCCTAGGATCTCTACCCAGCCGATCTTCTTACAAGTTGAACACCCGACACCATCACAGACAGTACACTTCATATCCACCTCGAAACTAGGTTCTGTAAAAGGGAAATAACTAGGCCTTAATCTTATGACTACGTCCTTCTTGAAGAACTCGCGCAAGAATCTCTGCACCACCCCTTTCAAGTTAGCCACTGAAACATTCTCATCTACATATAATCCCTCCAACTGATAGAAGTTGATCTCATGGGAAGCATCCGTCTTTTCATACCTATATACCTTTCCCGGTATTATTATCTTGATAGGAGGCTTCATCTTCTTCATAAACCTTGTCTGGGCAGAAGAAGTCTGGCTCCTCAAAACATTGCCATTCTCTAAGTAATAAGTTTTTCCTAAGGACAGGGCATCTCTTGCAGGATGTCCTTCAGGTATGTTCAAGGAATCGAAATTATGCCACTGGTCCTCGATTTCTGGCCCCTCCAGGACAGAGAATCCCATCAATTCGAAAATACTCTCCATCTCCCGCCTGACAATTGTCAAAGGATGGATATTTCCAGCCTCAGGAACATCTCCTGGGAGCTCAGTATTGATGATTACTTTATTAGTAGCCCTTTGAGCTTTTTTGAATTCATTTTCCAGCTCAGTAACAGCTTTTTCTATCTGGTCAGTAAAAGCATTCAACTCCTGGCCGAGCTTCTTCTTTTCCTCGATCGAAAGATTTCCCAGATCAGAAAATATTTTCCTGATTTCCCCTTTTTTTCCTAAATACTTGCTAGAAAATTCCTTCAACTCGCTAGAAGATCCCACTGCCTTAAATTTATTCTCGATTATTGATTTTAGTTCTTTGAATTCCATAATATTTATCTAGTTTATTGTACTCTAAATAAGCATAAAAAACAACACCTTTGTAATATTATAAAATATAATAAAATATTTGGCAATTTCCATATTTTGTAATATAATCATCCTATGGAAGATGAATATATAAAAGAAAAATCTTGCGGAATAATCCCAGTATATAACATCGAGAACCCGTCTTTCTTATTAGTCAAACATAAAGGAGGTCATTGGGGATTCCCAAAAGGACATGTAGAAAATGGAGAGACAGAAGAAGAGACCGCTATCCGGGAAGTAGGAGAAGAGGTCGGTCTTTTCAGTTACGACATAGTCGAGAACTTCAAATACTGCCAGACTTATGCATTCTATAGGAAGGATATCGGAAAAATCGTAAAAGAAGCTATCTTTTTCATCGGCATCATAAGAAACAAGGAAAAACTGAAGATCCAAGAGGAAGAACTTACTGGATACGGATGGTTTACCTACAAGGAAGTCCTAGAAAAAATACCTTTTGAAGGAAATAAGAAGATGACCAGGGTCGCCTTGAAAGAGATACAGAGATTGAACAAGATCAAGAATAAAAAACAGGCCATTTCTTAAAGCCTGTTTTTTTATGGCGGACCCGACCGGACTCGAACCGGCAGTCTCCTCCGTGACAGGGAGGCGCGATAACCAATTTCGCTACGGATCCAATGCTTAATTTTTATCAAAATTACATTCAATTGTCAAATCAGTGCCTGAGGAGAGAGTCGAACTCTCGACATCTCGCTTATGAAACGAGTGCTCTAACCACTGAGCTACTCAGGCGCGCTATTTTTGAAGCGAGAAGCCTCAATAAAATCTATGTTGCGGTTCCTAGAATTGCACTAGGGTCTCCAGCTTATGAGACTGGCGAGGTACTACTCCTCTAAACCGCTATATAATTAACACTAGGTATTTTAACAGAAAATCAAATAAAATCAAGCCCTTGATTTTATACCATCGATTCGAAGGAAAAAATGATTATATTATTCCGATTTCGAGCAAGGAATCTCTCATCAATATGAACAGTTCCCTAGTCTTTTCGATGTTCACGCTCAAAGAAGGATCCCTGCTTACCTTATCAGCCGAATCGATCAACAGCTTGAAAGCACTTGCATTAGGAAGGTCTTCCTCGGTAATATCGTCAAGCTTTTCCATCGGAATATTCAACTTCTTCAATATATCAAGGATAAGATTCTGGTTCTTCAATAAGGCCATCTTCGTATCAAGCTGGTTCTTCTTATTCAATAGGTCGATCACCTGCTGGAACCTCTGAGGAATAGTCTTCGTCTCAGCTGGACTTGTCTGATGAGAAAAATGATTATACTTCCTTCTCCATTCCATGATATTGAACTCCTGCTTCCTATAATAATAATTTGACATGTACATGAAAGCCAAGACAGTCAGAACTGCCAAGACCTTGAATGGTAATAGGAAATTATTAAGACCATCAGAAGCTAAAAATGTTACAACGTCGCTTATCGACATAATATTGTTTGAGTCTATCTTAACTTATTTTCGATCATTTTTCCAATCTCGAACAATGCTCTCTCCTGGAAAGCCGGAGCTATCACTTGGATTCCGATCGGCAAATTATTCTTTGACTTGCCACAAGGAATAGAAATCCCAGGAAGTCCAGCTAGATTGACAGATACTGTATAGATATCAGCTAAATACATAGCCAATGGATCATCCTCCATTTCCCCTATCTTGAAAGGCAATGACGGATGTGTTGGTCCGATTATAAAATCAACATCCTTGAAAGCATTCTCAAAATCCTTCCTGACCAAGGTCCTCACCTTCAATGCCTTCTTATAATAAGCATCATAATATCCAGAGGACAAAGTGTATGTCCCGAGCATTATCCTTTTCCTGACCTCAGCACCGAAACCATTAGTCCTATTCTCCAGATATAGATCATTTATGCTCCCTACATTCCCTATCTCTCCCTGCTTACCATATCTAAGACCATCGAATCGGGCTAGATTAGCACTTGCTTCAGACGGAGCGATTATATAATAACAAGCCAGGGCATACTCAGTATGAGGCAAGGTAATATCAACTATCTCAACCCCGTCCTTTCCTAGGACACTAATGACATTATTTATCGCTTGCTTGACTTCCTCATTCAATCCCTCTCCGAAATACTCTTTTGGAACCCCTATCCTGATCTTATCCTTCCTCTCATGACTGAAAACAGAATCTGTACTAGTAGAATCCTTCTTATCTGCCCCCTTTATCGCATCAAAGACTATCTCACAATCCTCGACTGTCCTTGCCATAGGACCTATCTGGTCCAAAGAAGATGCAAAAGCTATCAAGCCATATCGAGAAACCGTTCCATAGGTCGGTTTTAGCCCGACCACGCCACAGAATGCAGCGGGTTGCCTGACAGATCCTCCAGTATCCGAACCTAATGAATAAACACATAGGTCTCCAGCGACAGAGGCAGCTGAACCACCAGAAGAACCTCCTGGTACTCTTTCTAAATCATGAGGATTCCTTGTTGGAAAGAATCCAGACTTCTCACAAGAACCACCCATGGCGAATTCATCAAGATTTGTCTTTCCAAGGAAGACAGAACCACAATCCTTCAATTTCTCAATCACAGTCGCATCATAGATTGCCCTATAGTTCTCAAGGAATTTGGAAGCAGCAGTACACCTCTCCCCCTTTATCATTATATTATCCTTTATCGAACAAGGAACCCCCTCCAATAAGCCGATCGACGCGTTACTAGCGATCTTTTCATCTACTTTGCTAGCTTGTAATAAGGCTGATTCTTCAGTAATAGAAATATATGCCTTGATGTCAGGATCTTTTATCTTGATATTCTCTAGATATGCTTTTGTTATCTCGCTCGAAGAAAAATCCTTATTCTTCAGATGCTCATGGACTTCTTTTATGGTAAGATTTTGTAGATTAATCATTGTATAGGACTTTTTTAACTTCTAAATACCCATTCCTTTGTTTTGGCATGGAATCTATCAATAATTCCTTATCGAACCTGCTTGGGATATCATCCCTCTCTACGTTTGAAAAATTTGATAGATTGGCGGTCTCGCTGATCTGAGAAACATCAACCTCTCCTAATTTATTCACATAATCCAAAATAGAAGAAAAATCATTTCTCAACTTATCGATCTCCTCATCCTTTATCTTCAGATGTGCTAATTTAGCAATATTCTTAATCTCTTGCTCTGAAATCATGATATGATTACTTATTATCGTTATTATTATCTTTTCCTATGAACAATTTATGTATCATATTATAGAAACTCTGATTCGTTTCCTTGCTTGACTTCGTCTTTTCGAACCAAGCTGAAGTCTTATCCAGGACATCTACCTTGAATGAATCTGCGATTCCCTTGAAAAAAGGAAGAGCATCATTTTTCCACGAACTCACTAATGGATCAACCGGTTTTTCAGTTTCACTTAGATCAATCTCTTCAGCTGACACGCTCGAACAAAGACACATACAAAAAGCTACTGCAAAAATTATATTTTTATACATATATTATTTCTTATTGATAAATCCTAAGAGTATTTCAATTTCTTAATCGCTGACTCCAATCTTCTCAAGCACTTTTCCTTTCCTAATAACCTTGCCACCTCAAAAGGTCCAGCAGATGACTGCTTTCCAGTCAGAGCAACCCTGAATGGCCATAACAGATTACCTTTATTCGGCATAGCTTCAGCCTCCTTGAAGAACATATTCTGGAGAGACTCTTCCTCGAAATCATCATCCAAGGAAGATACTAACCCCTGAGAAAGTTCCAAAGAAGCTATCAGCTCCTCATCAGTCATACTCTTCCAGACCAAAAGACTCTTTTCATAATCAAGTTCCTTCTTAAAGACAAAATCGATGAAATCAGTGATCTCAGAAAGCTTCTTCAATCTTTCCTGATATAATCTTATAGCTCTCTCTATCTGCGACAAAGTGACGATCTCATCAGTTTCTACTGAAAGGTAACTGATGTCTGTCTCTTTCTTCAATATCCCTGACTCGATCAGATACGGAATGCATAAGGTCGTCAGTTCTCCTATCTGCTTCTTCCTGATATACAACCCATTCAGCCAATCTAACTTATCTGCATTGAAGATAGCTCCTGATTTTTGTATCTTTTCGATCGAAAAATCATTGAGCAGTTCATCCATGGAATATAGCTCCTTATCAGTTCCTGGATTCCAACCTAGGAATGCAACGAAATTTATGATCGCCTCAGGCAGATACCCCTCTTTGCGATATTCATCAAGAGAAGTTTCAGCATCTCTTTTTGAAAGTTTCTTCTTTCCTTGTCCCAATATCAGAGGCATATGACCATATGTAGGTTTCTTGAATCCGAAAGAATTGAGCAACAGTATCTGCTTAGGGGTATTGGAAACATGATCTTCTCCTCTTATCACATGAGTGATTCCCATTTCATGATCATCAATAGCGCAAGTGAAATTGAAAAGAGCATTTTCAAGATCCTTAGCGATTACGAAATCGCCCATTATTGAAGAATCGAACTCGATCCTCCCCTTTATCATATCATCAAAGACGATCTTCTGGTTCTCAGGAGTCCTGAATCGTATCACCGATCTCTTTCCAGCTTTCAGATTCTCTTCTACCTGTTCCTTCGTAAGATTCCGGCAACTCCCTTTATAGACAGGAGATTCTCCTATAGACATCAGATAACTCTTCTGGGCCTCCACCTCCTCTTTCGTGCAGAAGCAATGATATGCATGTCCATTATCAAGCATCTGTTGCAGATAATTCCTATAGACATCTTTCCTTTCACTCTGTCTATATGGACCGTTCTCGCCCTTATACCTGACAGTATAATCTGCACTATCGAACAAGGACTCCTGTCCTTTCACTATTTCCGGCCCTTCACTCCAATCGAAACCAAGCCATTTAAGGCTCTTGATGAGCATATGTTCCCATTCTTTTTTCGATCGCTCAGTATCAGTGTCTTCGATCCTTAATATGAAAGAACCGCCGGCTTTATGACTGTACAGATAGTTGAACAAGACTGTCCTTACTCCTCCTATATGCATCGGACCAGTCGGAGAAGGAGCAAATCTCGTTTTTATATTTTCTAAATTATTTGTCATTTTTTATTTCTTCTAATATTTTTTTCGCAATAACATTACTAGCATTTCTTCGACTGAAAATCCTTGTCTGCTCAATGACCATAGCCTTATCCATCCCAAGCACCTGGTCGATAGACGAATAAAACTTTTCACTTACCAGATCCTTTTCCTCGATCACTATGCAACTCCTCGTCTCTTTGCAATAAGTCAGAGCATTATGCAGTTGATGGTTCTGGGCAGACTCAGGCAACGGTATCAGGACACAAGGAACACCTATAGCAGCTAGTTCAGTTATCGAACTTGAACCAGATCTGCTTATAGCACAATCCGCAAAAGAAAGGGCTATCGCCATCTTTTCCTCATCAAAAAAATCATAGACATGATAACGCTCGACATACTTGCAAGTATTTCTTGCCTTCAATACTCGTTCATGATCTATTCTTCCAGTTTGATGTATTATTTCAAATTTTTCAAGTAAATAGTCCAGGTTTTCGATTATGATGTTGTTCAACCTCACGCTCCCCTGGGATCCACCTAGTATGACTAGTAAGGGCTTGCCTCCCACGATATCAAAAACCTTCTTCAGTCCTGAATCATATCTCCTATTTATAGAGCTTCGGATCGGATTTCCCGAAAGGATAGTCTTCTGGTCAGAAAAATATTTATTCGAATCTGGAAAAGAAATGAAGACCTGAGTAGCAAGAACGGATATCAACCTATTTGCAAAACCAGGAATAGAATCAGATTCATGGAGGAATATGGAGATATTCAATAATCTCGCCATCATAACTACTGGCACAGACCCATAGCCACCCTTACTGAAAACGCCTTGTGGCCTATATCGGCACAATATCCAGAAGGATTGGATGAATCCCAATGGGATCCTGATGAACAGGTCTAAGAGATTGTTAAGAATAGAATCAAGAGCAAGATATCTTCTTATCTTACCAGCAGAAATCCTTTTTACCGGAATATTTTCTCTTTCAAAAGCCTCCACGGAAAAATCATCCCTTGGTCCGATATATAGGAAATCAACTTCGTTATCCGATTCGATCTTCAATTCGCGCTCCACTGAAACCAATGGAAAGATATGTCCACCAGTTCCACCTCCAGTTAATACGACTTTCATATGATTAAACCTTAACAGACTTTATAATAAAATAAAAGAATAATGATAAATAAATCCAGAATACATACCCTACTTCTTCGAGATATTCAACAACAACCCACAAGCTATCAATTCCATTATTATATGAGAACTTCCATAGGTCAGGAATGGGAGAGGAGTTCCGCTCAAAGGAGCTAATCCAGTCATTGCTGCAACATTGACGAAAGCTTGTATGGTAATCCAAGAACCGATTCCTACAGCCACGAAACTCTGAAAAGGATCGGTTGCCTGCTTCGCTAATCTGTAAGACATGAAGACGAAGCTGAAGAACAGTCCTATTAGGAAGATTGATCCGATGAAACCGGTCTCAGCAGCATAGATAGTGAAGATAGAATCAGAGATAGACTCGGGCACGAAACCGAATTTCTGCTCGCTGAGTCCCAATCCAGAACCGATCAATCCTCCGGAACCGATAGAGATAAGAGCTTGGCTGATATGATAACCCTTGCCCAATGGATCATTCTCAGGATTGAGAAAAGTCTGCCATCGGTCAGACCTATAGCTCTTGAAGACCATCAGGCAGAAGAACAATAGGGCAGAACCTCCCCACATGAGGAAATTATATTTCTTAGGAGTTCCTGAGATAAAGAATATTATTAAAGCAAGACTGGAAATTATGATCAGGGTACTTAGGTTGGATTGGCAGACTAGGACAAGTCCGATCATTCCTAAGGCGATGAGTAATCCCGTAAACTTCTCCTTATGTTGACGGGCAGAAGACATCAAGGCAGATATATATATGATAGTAGCCAATTTCAGAGCTTCAGAAGGCTGGAAACCCACACTGCCTATCCCTATCCATCTCGTTGCCCCATACTCTGTCCTGCTCAAGCCAGGAACGAATACTAACCACATGCAGATATATGCGAAGATGAATATAGGAAGACTATATTTCTTGAAGAATGACATAGGCATCTTATAAGCTATTACCCCGAATATCAGACCGAAAAGCACCCCATGCAATAATTGGTTCTTTATCAGGTATTCAGCCGGTAAGCCTCTCGAGATCGAATAAGGTGCCGATGCCGTAGCAAGGATAAGGACACCTATAGAGAAAAGGAAGAAGATTATTACCGATAGGATTATATTTGGCCTAGCTATTTTTTTCATCGTTATGACTGAGAATTACCTTTTTAAATGCTTCCCCTCTTTCTTTGTAATCCTTGAAGATATTAAAGCTTGGAGACGCGGGAGAAAGCAGGCATATTTTCCCCTTAACAGTCTTCTTGAACACGAAAGAAATCGCTTCCTCCATCTTATCCGTATCGAAGAATACTATCCTACTCTCTGGATCATATTTCAATATCTCATTCTTTATCTCCTTTCCTGAGTCTGGGAATAGGACAATATTCTTCACATTGCTTTCCTTTATCCTCTTTCCCAACTTATCAAATCTTATACCCCTGTTCAATCCTCCGACTATCAAGGTCTCGACATTATCGCCCAGGACATTAAGAGCATGGATAAGAGCTTCAGGAATAGTAGCGATGGAATCATCGTAAAAATCTACACCCTCATGATTCCCCACGTATTCGAGCCTATGTGGCAATTTTTCAAAACCCTTCATAGTCTTCAACACCACCCCCTCTGGAATTTTCAATATCTTAGCCACCTCCAAGACAGTTACTATATTATCATCATGGGTGATCTGCGACACCAATCCCCCATTCTCCTTGAAGAAATCTTCATATTGACGCTTATTTATTTCCATTTTCTTAGAAACTATCTCATCAGCCATATTCACGATAGATTTCACTTGAGGATTGAATATCAGATAATCACTTTTCTTCTGATGTAGGAATATATTGGCCTTTGCTAGGAAATACTCCTTCATGCTCCTATAATAATCAAGATGTTCAGGGTAAAGATTCAAGAATATAGAAATATGAGGACTTTTCTGCAAGTTCTGCAATTGATGACAAGATAGCTCATAAACGACCCAGTCGGTCTTCTCTATTTTTGACAGATAAGACAAAGCAGGCTTCTCGATATTGCCTAATAGATATGTCTTCATCTTATTGTTCTTCAATAAGGAATAAACCAAGGAAGATGTAGTACTCTTTCCTTTCGTTCCCGTAACCCCTATGATCCGTGCCGGACAATTATCGAAAAACAGTTCAGTCTGGCTGGTAACGAAACATCCCTCTGCTCTCTTCGAGATCGAAGACATAGATATACCAGGAGTCCTTATGATCACTGATCCTGCAGATATTATGTCAAGGTAATCATCTCCTAAAGAAAGCACTAAGGATTTATCCGCTGACAACCTCTTCCTCATCTTCTCATCAAAATCAACAAGCCGCCTCTTGTCAGCTATGATAAAAGTCTTTGCTGGGAATATTTTCCTGAGATAGGAATAAGTGTCATATCCCTCCCTTCCAAAACCCAATATTATTACATTTTTTCTCCCTAATTGTGATATTTTCATATTATCAAGATGATTAAGACTTAGGCTTAACACATCTAAATCCAAGATCACTACCTAGGATACCGTTCTGAGTAGAAGGAATATCGAATCTTAAATAATAGATGCCAGCATCAGACTCACAACCATAGATCGATCCACTCCTAATGTAACCGATAGTTTCGGTGGTATCCATTCCATTATAAAGACCGCCTATCCTGTTAGGATAAGTAGATAAAGAAGTATTCGTAGGCAAGAAATTAGCAGAATTCAGGCTCTTCCAATTAGTGATTGCGGTAAAATCCATTCCCCATTGACTCGGCCCCTCTGGTTTATCAGCCTGCTCGATAGTATCACTATTCCATTCTGATACATTTCCACTGAAATCCCATATGACAGCTCCATTAGTCAAGGTGAAAGTCCTCTTCTGCATGACAGGATCCCTCGAATCTGCACAAGTTGCTGCAATAGCATGAGCAGATTCGACTAAAGAGAATCGGAAAGGATTAGAACTGGCAGAGTCTCCAGTCCCATAATAACCGTCATTATCATTAGTCGAAGCCTCCAATACTGGCTGGACAGCATCAGTATTCCCAAGATAGAATGCTCCACTCACCGTGTTCGGTGAAGAATTGCTCTCGATGTTCCTAGCGATTGCCACCCACTCTGCATTAGTCATCAGATGAGCTCCGATAGCACTACATTCATCATTTGCCTGCTGCTGATTAATATTGACCCAAGGAGTTCCAGAAGCCCTGGACTCAGCCACGAAAGAGGAATCATATGTCTGATTCCCATCATCATTTCCCTGTATCTTTGCTTCATACTTCATGACGCAATTACTAGTCCCAGGCATCTCTATCCATCCAGTAGGACAAGCCGGTCCTGAAGCATAAGAAGTACAATTATTAGTAGTATATTGCCCAGTCGAAGAACGGAAACAGTAATCAGTACTGTCTGATAACTTGGAAGTGATTATGAAATCATTTCCATCTGAAGAAAAAGTATAATGCTTGGCACTGCTAGGGTCGGTAAGGGCTGAAGCGTTTCCTAAAACGGCTATAGCCATAGCAGAACAATCCACTCCTATCGTACAAGTCTCTTCAGGAAGAGCTACCTCTGGATTATTCGTCCTGTAGATCATCACTGCCTTTGATATCTGATTGACATCTGTTTTCCTTATCGCATCCCGAGCACTATCCTGAGCTCCTCCCATGGAAACTACTATTATTGCTGCTAAGATACCCACTATCGCTATTACAACTAATAACTCGATCAAAGTAAAAGATTGTTGTTTATTCATATTTAATATTATAATTATCCCTCCATTCCTCAGGAACGAAAGATTTCTTATCCCAATTATTTAAAACTTTATCAACTTCTTTTTCCAGATTAATATGCTTAGGCATCACTTTCTTCTCGAAATACGCTAACAGCTCAGGCTGCTTCTGTCCCAATAGGTTATTAGTCTTCCAGCTGAGATATAAGGCGATAAGACATTCTTTCCTAGTTCCCACACACTCAAGAGGTTTCACTTTTTTCTCATCCACTAGCTCGATCATTATCGGAATCAGATCCTTATCAGCGAAAAGATCCTTGTCAAAGATAAGGAAAAGCTCTTTCTTGCTCAAGAATGGCGATAATACTATGAAAACGAACAGACACTTCGAACAGGAACCGCACCACTTCTCAGTCTTCTCCTTCGTACCAGAATAAGTTTTCTGAGCTTCATTACAGCTCAAAAAAACATCGAAATAATGAGGATGCTTAGAGAATATCCGTGCTATCTGCAACTCATAAAGAGGTCGGAGCAGGCTCAGGTATTCAAAATCAGTGGCAAGATATTTACCGACATAATTCCTGAATTTCTTCTCGAAATCAAATGTTTTCGAATATTGATGATTTATCTCCCTACCCTTGAAGACGACATTGGCTTCATTAGAACTTTTCTCATTGGACAAGATGAAATATTTCTTGTTGAACAGAGTAGCCGAAAGTAATCCCAAGAATGATAAATATGCCACGAAAGGAGTATGCCCATTCAGATACCCTTGTCTATTAAGCTCAAGAAGGTTCTCTTCGATTCTTCTCTTAGCCACGATCGGATCAGGAAGAGAGCCAGCCTTTATCATATCTTTCATGTTCTTATTGATATTAAGAGCAAAAGGAATTACCTTCATCTTCATCTTCTTGCATATCTCGATAGAAGTAGCAGAATCCTTACCTCCCCCGATCGGAAGCAATACGCCACTCAGCCTATTCATCTCGAAAAGAGGAACTTCCCTCTTCTCTCCCTCACATACGAGCTCGACAAAACCATCCTTAGTGAAATCGATCTTGTTCTCAAAGAAGTATTGCCCCATTCCGTTCAAGAGTATATCCTTCCACCAATCAAGTTGCTTCCCATCAAGATAACCAGCCTTGATGACAATCCTCTGAGAACAGAACGCTTTCCAATAGCTCAACATCTCGATCATTCCCAGATGGAAGATGATATTCTCCAATGCTAAGACATTCCTCTTGCTGACCCTGATCGCTGAAACACCCTCAATAGATATCTTAGGATTGAAAGCGATATCGTTCGCAAGAAAATGAAAAGAAATAGATATCTTGTTCTCCTTAATATCGTAACTGAAAGACTCATAAGAAAAAACAGGATATTCACTTCTTAATTGTGAAAAACTCTTTTTATTGACCATTTTCAACCGATTAATCTTATGGCTACGCCAAGCATTGCTAATATGACTCCGATGAACCAGAACCTCATCGTTATCTGATAAGGCTTCCAACCGATAGCTTCAAGATGATGATGGATAGGAGTTGATAGCCATATCTTCTTCTTCCTGAACTTCTTCGACAACAACTGCAATATCACCGAACCGGATTCGATCACCAATATCCCTCCGATTATTGGCAATACTGCTACCGAATCAGTAGCAAAAGCAACCACCGTCATCGTCATCATCAGTCCCAAAACACCTGTCTCTGTCATATAGAATTTCGCCGGAGGAATATTGAACCATAAGAAACTGAATAATGTTCCGAATATGGCCATACAGAAAGCTGCTAAATCATACTGCCCTTGAGTAAAAGCAATGAAGCCGAAAGCAGCGAAGATCGAACTGAATACTCCGCCAGCTAACCCATCTATCCCATCGACTACCCCACTGGACCATGAAGCAAGACCGACTATCACGAAGAGCAATATATAGAATATTCCGATATTAAGGTCCATTCCATGAGGAAAATTAGAAATCAGTGGGACATAGATCGAATGCCAATCCAACTTGAAATAAAGCCACGATCCTCCGATAAGACAGATCACTATGACATACAGCATCCTTGTCCTGAAGGATAATCCGCCACCTATATACTTTCCTCCTCCATAGACCACTGATATATCATCTACAAGCCCGATAATAGAAGCAGAAAACAAAGCGAATAAAGGTATCCAAGTCTCTTCCCTCGATAAGAAATTTATCTTCTTCAACCACCAGATATCGATTGGCAATATGCTGATAATAAAAGCCAATAATACCAGGATCAAAATACTTACCCAGATTATTATGCCTCCTCCTCTAGGTACGCTTGTTTCCTTCTCAGTATGCATGCTCAAAAAAACAGTAGCTTCTTTTCCATCGATCGTCTTATGCCTTGCTTCTTTCTTCCAGAACTTCAGCTTATATAATATAGGGATAAGGTAATTCGCCAATACGAAAGCAATCATCGAAGCAGCCACGGTCAGCGTCAATATCTTTATTGCGTTAAAAACAAAATCTGTCATATTCACCAAATAAATTGATTATCCTGCCAAGATCGTATCCTTCTCATTGTTTCAAAACGATCCTCAGCTCCAAGAACAGTTATTATTATATATCTTTTTTGAGAAAAAGAGAAATTCCTCGGCTTAGAAACCAGGACCAAGCACCCCTTTGCCTTCAAAGTAAAACCAGTCTTGCCCCAAAGAATATTATCATCATCAGATAACATGAGATTAGTGTTAGTCAATTGATGGGATGAACCACCCTTATCATATATTGTATACTCAGGATTACCCAACATCTCACCGATCAAAGGATAACGATTCATGATTTCGATTACCAATCTTGTCAGATCCTCAGAAGAAGTCATATTAGTTCTCTCCACTCCATCGATATCAAGCCCAGAAGGATTGAGATAACTGGTCTTATTCATCTTTAAGAAAGCCGCTTTCTGATTCATCTTCTTCACAAAACTATCTCTTCCCATCTTCCTCGCAAAAGCCTCAGCAGCTCCATTATTAGAATCGATCAGCATGAAATAAAGCAAGTCTTTGACTTTGAAGACTTGTCCAGGTTTCAACGAAGCCATATTCCCATCGACTCTCAGGTCGCTCTCATCGATCAAGATCTCGTCATCAAGCTTGTAATTATCAATAGCTACGACAGCAGTCATCAGCTTGGTTATGGATGCCATCGGTAAGGCACTATCATCATTCTTTTTCAGCAGTGTCTTGTTGCTATCTTTCTGATCAGGATCGATCAAGACTGAAAAATAAGCATCTGCTTCAATATTTAATGGAATATCCTTATCGCCCAGCATCGGATAAAATAATCTCTTATCCTTGATGTCTTCCGCAAAAGAATGATTCCCATTCAGGACATTGCTATATATCTGATTGCCCCCCCAGATAGGTAAGGAAATGAAGAATAACAGTACGATAGCGATAACAGTATCTTGCCAAAAAATTTTCATTGTTTTATTGATTCAGAACAAATTCGTCAAATCGTAAAAGACGAAATAATAATTATTTATTAAGTATAATATAAAATATGGAATCTTACTACTTTACATTTTTACGATTTATTATCAAAAAATCCTTCATATCAGAAGGATTCTTGATCGATCACCTATTTCGGATTAAGAGTCTCCTCGATTCCGAACTTCCACTCCCCATTTTCTGAAATCAGCAATATCGATGCATTTTCGGTTATCTTATCGAATCTGGTCATTTTTATCCTAACATTGATCCTTCCATTATCAGGCACTAATGTATCGATAGTCATATCCTTATACTTTGACAGATCGAAAGAAGCTAAGAACTTGCTTTTCTCTATTTCTGCGAATGAGTCAACAGTTGCCTTAGTTCCATACACTAAGAAATAAGCCTTTATCTCTTCCGGAGTCTTCGTATATATGACCTCTTTCGCTTCATTGAACATCTTATTGGCGATCTCGATATTCGATTTGCTCAATAAAGCCCGATCCTGTAATAATTTCTTGATCTTCTCGATCAGTTGCTGTCTCGCTGATATACTATTAGTACTGGCATTACTATTATTGCTCAGACTATTCTGGACTCCAGTTGTCTTGATATCAGAACTCTTAATGCACGCAATATTAGTCTTACTACAATCATCATACTTACCATCAGCCCCAGCACTGTCGATACAATAATTATTTCCATCAGATAGCGTCTTCATCAGACAGAAAGCATTCTTCGAAGTAGCTATCACTACCAGACTCCCTTCCTTATTGATATTGCCTATCAATTCCTTTCCTTTGGTAGAAGTAGTGACCCCGAAATATGTATTATTAGTCGTCTTCCTTGCAATGAAAAGGTCTTTCAACTGACCCATCTGAGACTTGATCGTATCAACGACTGGCGCAGTATTGGTAGGCGCAGGAGTAGTCGGCTGATTAGGAGTAATTACTGTTGGCGCTTGGGTAGTAGCCTGTGGATTAGTATTAGCGACAGACGTTATTACATTATTATTTGAATCAGTCTGAGTCGTCGTATTGAATTGGATGGAAGAAAAAGGAGGTTTGCAGGATATGTTAGTCGCACTACAATTATTCATCACCCCATCAAATCCTGTATTGTCCATACAATGATTCTTTCCATCAGGAAGCATCTTCATCAGGCAGAAAGCATTCTTCGAAGTAGCTATCACTATCGGACTACCTTCCTTATTAATAATATCTACCAATTCCTTTCCTTTAGTAGAAGAGACTACTCCTAGATAGGTTCCCTTGCCCTTCTTGTTATCATTCAAAAGGTCTTTCAAGTCACCCATATATCCCAAAGTGGAGTCATTAGAATATGCATTACCAGCCGTAGCGGTCGTACTAACTTCTTCAGCCGAAGTATAGGTATAGACCATCAAGAATAATATAAAAACAAATAATACAAAGAATTTATTCATATGTTTAAATTATTTTATAAATTTCTCTACATGATTCAATATTTCAGTAGGATTGAAATTTGATTTGATCAGATAATCAGAAGCTCCTAAGGAAAAAGCCTTGGTCTTGGTCTCGATATCATCGAAATTAGATAACACCACCACAGGAATACTCGCTATCTTGTCCAAAAGCTTCATCTTCTCTAGGAAGACTATGCCGTTCTCCTTAGGCAATAATATATCGAGTATTATGAGGTCAGGAATCTCTTGAGAGGCTATCTCAAGCCCAGTTTTCACATCGATTGCACTTAGCACCTTATACCCAGCCTTTGAAAATTTGAATTTATACATCTCGGACAATATCTTTTCGTCTTCGATTATTAAAACTTTTTTCATGATTAGATCCAAATTAATTATTTTATTATATTATACTTCTATTTAAGTATTCGTACAAGAATCACAATCATATCCAAAAGATTTTTTTACCTCATGACTTATATCATATATGTTCCCAGCCCCCATCATGATCACTACGTCATAACCATCGAATTTGCTGATCAAGTCATCATCCTCAGAATGGATACATCTCTCATCAGCGATCCTTTCTGCCAATATCCTCGAATTATAGTTCTTCTTTATCTCCTCATTCCCTTCCCGTCCTGCTACATCATAGACATCAAGCAGGATCAGCTTATCGATAAGGACTCCCAAGGAACTGCTGAATACATTTATGAAATCATCGAATAAGAACTGAGTCCTCTGATACTGATGAGGCTGATAGACGCAACATATCTTCTTATCAGCATATTTTTCCCTTGCAGCCTTTAAGGTAGCCAATATCTCAGTCGGATGATGAGCATAATCGTCTATCAGGATCAGATCATCCAGCTCGAAGACATCGAATCTTCTCCAAGAACCGATATACTTAGACAAAGAACTGAGGATTACGCTCTTATCAACGCCTAATGCTTCCGCCACCTTATAGGCAGCCAAGGCATTGAGCAGATTATGCTCCCCAGGAAGGCTGACGATCTTCCTGATCTCACCTACCTCTGGATCGTCTATTGAGAACTCGATCTTCCTGACCTTACTACTAAGCCCCACCCCTTTCTTCTCTATTACGAAACCCGTATCAGGGACATGAGAAGCGAATTCCTCAAAAGCTCTTCGAAGATTATCCATATTCTCATAATAATCAAGATGATCTTCCTCGATGTTAGTCACAATGGCAATCTGAGGATGATAATTCAAGAAAGACCTCTCATATTCGCAAGCTTCTATCACTAGATAATCAGATTTTCCCATTCGGAAATTAGAACCCCCGAATTCCTTCAATTTTGTCCCGATTATGACAGTGGGGTCGAGTCCTGCCTCGACCATGATCAGGCTGAGCATGGCAGTGGTAGTGCTTTTTCCATGAGTACCAGCTATGGCGATAGTATGATAATTCTTAGACAGCTCACCTAAGGCCTGCGGATATGACGACATCTTCATCCCCCTCCTCTTGGCCTCCATCATCTCTGGATTATCTTCTTTTACTGCTGGAGTGAATATCAGCTCATCACAATCTCCAGGAATATTTTCAGGTCGCTGTCCGATAGAGACTTCTGCCCCATCTTCTCGCAATTTCTCTATTATAGCCGAATCACAAGCATCTGACCCAAAGACTTTCTCTCCTTTCAATAGATAGAATCTTGCCAAGGCAGAGATTCCGATCCCTCCTATTCCTAAAAAATATTTCATATGATTATTGTTCTAAATTAATTGTTTTCAAGACGCAATACTCTACACCGCCTCTTTTCATGAAACTCTCCATGATCTCGATCGATCGAACTGAAAAACCCAATCCGATATCATTCTCGATCTCAGGAATTGCTTCACCCTCGATCATCCTGAATTGCCACTGGGTAATCTTGCCCAGAGTTACATGAGGAGTGAATTTCTTATCTGTTTCCGCACTATATCCTTGGTTAAGGATATTCCTCTGTATCCTGTTCTGCAGATCTATCAGTTCTTCATTCTTATCGATGTTCGCCCATACCATCTTAGGATTATCACCTCCTTTAGGCCCATAAGAAAGATCATTTATATTCAGATCAAAGACCTC
>JAQWEU010000051.1 GCA_028704755.1 Minisyncoccota bacterium
GAAATCACAAATCCCAATATAGTAGCAATATGCAGAGGAAAATACGAGAATGAGAATATGCCATTCATAGCTACATTAAATGCGGTGCAAAAACCAGCCTTTGTCTCGCCTGCATATCTTGCAGGTCTTTCATAAGGAATACCTGTTTGCTTAAATCCGGTCCATGCTATAATTCCTCGAAGGAATTTATTCTTCTCTTCCATGTTATTTACTATTAAGTATACCTTTTTATCTATCAATCTAAAATCGCTTGCGTTCTTAGGTATGGCTTCATGAGTCAAATTGTAAATAATTTCATAAGCTAGTTTGGATAAAATCTTACGAGTAAATGAAACGCCTTCTCTTTTTTCAATAATTCCATAAATTATTTCGTAACCTTCTTCCCATTTCTTTAAAAATTGCGTTATCATCTCAGGAGGATCCTGAAGATCTGCGTTCATTATCACAGCAGCATCTCCTTTAGCATATTTTAACCCTGCTGTAATCCCACCATCGCATCCAAAATTCTTAGATAATTTGACTATCTTGAACCTAGGATCTTCTTTATTGATTTGAACCAGCTTATCAAAAGATGAATCCCATGATCCATTCTCTACTATTATTATTTCGAATTCATAATATGTATTAGAATCTATTATATTTTTTAGCCTTCTATAGAGCTCATCCAATACATCTTCTTCATTATATGCAGGAATGACAACACTTATTAGTTTTTTCATGCCATCTCCTTGAAGAACATCTGATACCACTCAATGGTTTCCTTGAGACCTTCATCAAAAGAATATAATGGTTGCCAGCTTAATAGAGTCTTGGCCTTATGTGCCGAAAGATATTGATCTCGTATCTCATTTGTCGCATTATTTAGAATCTTTGGCTCTAAATTGCTTTCCATCAATCCTATAATTTTATTTACAATCTCTAATACAGAAATCGGATGTTCTGTACTAAAATTAAAGGCTTCTCCATGGATATTTTTATTCTCCATTTTTTCTGCAAGAACCATATATGATTCAGCTCCATCTTTGATATAAAAATAATCTCTTAAATAAGTTCCATCGCTCCTGATAATCGGCATTTCATTGTTAAAGATGGATCGAACCGTTCCAGGGACGATCCTGTTAAAATTAAGATCCCCACCTCCATAAAAATTTCCACATCTTGTTACGCAAACTGGGAGACTGTATGTTTCATAATAAGATCTGCATATCAGATCAGCACAGCTTTTTGATACATCATAGGGATGCCTTCCTTCCAGTGGTGTCTCTTCATCATAAGGAAGCTTTTCTTGATCACCATAAGCTTTGTCACTTGATGCCACGATTATTCTTTTTACCAAAGGCGCTCTCCTGCATGCTTCTAATATATTCCAGGTGCCTTCAATATTTGCTTTAAATGTGGATATTGGATTCCTATTGGCTATTGTGACTATAGTTTGTGCAGCTAAATGAAACACCGTATCTATTTCATATTCATTTATAGTTCTCTCTAACAGAAAATAGTCCTCAATCTCCCCTCTGACAATTATGATCTTACTATTGAATCCTGACCAGTTGAGGTTAGATCTTGGAATAATATCTCGAATCAAGCCTACAACATTGGCTTCTTTTTCTGCCAGGGATTTAGTGAGCCATGATCCGAGCAGGCCAGTACATCCTGTTACAAGGACATTCCTGTCCTTCCAAAATTCATCTGTCATTGATCTGTTCCATTCCTTCGTTATTCTCCGAGAAGCCATGGAGCGTCTGATGATTTCCACATATTATTTAGCATCTCAAGCTCTCTGTATGTATCAACACATTGCCAGAAGCCTTCATGAGGAAAAACCATGAGTTCCCCCTGGACAGATAGTTCTTCCAGCGGTTTTTTTTCTAAGATGCAGCCTTCATCATTATCCAGGTAATCGAAAAAGGATTTATTGAAAACAAAAAAACCTCCATTAACCAAACCTTTCATTGTCTGAGGTTTTTCATTAAATAATTCAACTCGATTCTCCTTCAAAAGCAACTCACCAAATCTAGATGGTGGATGCACGCCAGTCATTGTCCCTATCTTTCCATGGGATTTATGATATTCTAGAAGCTCTCTTACGTTTACGTTCGATACTCCATCACCATATGTTAGCATAAATGTATTATCATCTATGTAGCTCTTGACTTTTTTAACCCTGGCACCTGTCTGGGAATCCGCCCCAGTATCTACCAGGGTAACGTTCCAATCTGCTTCTTTATGATTATTATGATATTGGATTCCAGAGCGATTGCCTAATTGAATTGTGAAATCGTTGTTCATAGCCTCATAATTTAAGAAATACTGTTTTATCATATTTCCTTTATACCCTAAACAAATAATAAAATCTTTAAATCCATAATTAGAATATATGTGCATTATGTGCCAAAGCAGAGGCCTCCCCCCGATTTCAACCATGGGCTTTGGCCGGAATTCTGTCTCTTCCCGCATCCGTGTTCCTTTTCCACCACATAATATGACTACCTTCATTCTCACCCACCTCTCTTTGGGTAAAGACTTACTTAAAACTCCAATATTTATGCCCTGTAAAGCTAATGATAGTAATTATCGGCAATGCAAATAATTGCCCCACTCTGGGATCGAAATTAAAGACGTCTACCAGAAGGAATAGGGTTATTGCATTGACGACAAACACCAGGAAATATACAGAGTTAAATTTTATAAATTCTTTCAATGGATTTCTATCTGATTTAAATATCCAAAATTTGTTCCATAAATAGCTATGAGTTACTGCAATAATATGAGAAAATACTAAAGCGTTAAAATAGTTGGTCCAATTTAAAAATATTACAAATAAGCCGTATCCAAGGATTGTATTCAGTATTCCAATTAGGCCAAATTTTGGTAGCTGCTTCAAAGACGAAGCTGGAACAATCTTATCGGATTCTCTAAGAAGCAGCTTGTGTATATCCTGAGAATTCACATTTGCCTCTCATTAATTTGCTTAAAATATAATATAAAATAGTTTATAGATATTTCATCCAGATAAAGCCTCAGCTATCCTGTAGTCTCTTTGCGTTCTTTGTGCGCTTTGTTGTGAAAATCGTAAACCCCAAGGCTTAATCTCTCGGGCTCATGCATGTTTGATTCACAGTCTGTATCTATTGTATCTACTGCTGCTTGGGAAAATTCCCTTTACATCTACAATAACCGGGCAATTCTTCATAGCTTCTACCAGGCATTCAAAGCCACCATTTTTAAGCGGTTCATGAGGTACTGCCAATATCAAGCAGTCCGCTTTGATCTCTGTCAATTCCTGCAAAGCCTTAACGCCGAACCCCTCGATAACGCTCTTGCTCAGCAGTGGATCATATCCGTAAACATCCACTTTGTACTCCTTAAGTACCTTAACTATGCCTCTGGCCGGGCTCTCCCTGATATCCGGTACATTCTCCTTGTAAGTAAGCCCTACGATTATTACCTTTGACCCATTGATGACCTTTTGAGCATCATTCAGCCCCTTGAAGGCCATCTCTGCAACATGCTGCGGCATAGAGTCGTTCACCGCTCGACCTGCCAGAATCACCTGGGAATGATACCCCAACTCTCTTGCCTTGCAAACCAAATAGTAGGGGTCCACAGGAATGCAGTGCCCGCCTACTAAGCCCGGCGTGTAATTGTGAAAGTTCCACTTAGTCCCCGCCGCCTCCAGTACATCTCTTGTATTCAAGCCCATCCTGTAAAATATGAGGGAGAGCTCATTCATCAGGGCGATATTGAGATCTCTTTGTATGTTCTCAATGACCTTAGCGGCTTCCGCTGTCTTTATGTCTCTGGCAATATAGACATGGGTGATCAATCCGTACAGCTCGGCCAAAAGCCTGGTGCTATCTTCATCCATGCCCGAAACGATCTTTGTTATCTTATCGATGCTGTGTTCCTCATCCCCGGGATTGATGCGCTCGGGGGAATAGCCGACCTTGAAGTGGGTCCCGCATTTCATTCCGGATTCTCTCTCCAAGATGGGAACAACTACCTCTTCTGTAACTCCAGGATATACGGTTGATTCGAGAACTACAATTGCCCCTTCCTTCAGGTTTTTGCCTGCAACTTCTGCTGCAGATCTTACTGGATATAGATCCGGTTCATTATGAGCTGTAATCGGTGTAGGAACGCAAATTAGGATAAAATCCGCCTGCTTGATTGAAGAAGGGTCCGATGTACATTCGAATTTTCTACCGTTGCTACTGTTTATCAAATCGACCTTGTTCTGATTTATGTCGAATCCAATAGTCTTCAAATGGCTCGAAAAAGCTTCTGCAAGCGGCTGGCCGACATAGCCTAGGCCGATTACGCAAACTGTCTTATCCTTTGGTTCTTCTGAAACCATTTTTATCGTCCCTACTAATAGTAATCTAATTCAAAATTGGGTTAGGAGATGATAATTATAACCACAGGTTTACGAATAAAACCACAGAGTCGCAGAGCGCACAGAGGATGAACGACGGAGACGACTATTAATCAGAAGATCAGATGTATTATAAGGTAAATTGCCGTCTCTGTGAACTCTGCGTCTCTGCGATTAATAATCGTAGCTTTATAATTAAAACATAGGCTTGTGAATCAGCTAAATCGTCTTTGTACGCTTTGTGGTTTAGTATTTTTGAGAAGGAATATTATTTAGGAATCGCTGCTCCAGTTCTTACGAAACCATTTTATCGTCTCTTCCAATCCCGAATCCAGATTGAAGTCGGGCCTGTATCCCAGCTTATCCCAGGCTGAAGAGATATCTGCCAGTGAGTCTCTTACATCTCCCTGCCTTGGCTCATCATAAATTGGATCGAACCTGATGCCGGTAATCTTCATGATCTTGCCTGCCAGCTCATTCAGGCTCACCCGCTCTCCGCAGGCGATGTTGAAGACGCCTTCCGCCGGGCTTTGCATGGCCAGAATATTGGCCTTAACCACATCCCGGACGAAGGTGAAGTCTCGCGTCTGCTCTCCGTCTCCGTAAATTACCGGCGGCTCATGGGCAAGAATCCTGGTTACAAATCTGGGGATCACCGCTGCATACTGCGACTCTGGGTTTTGTCTGGGACCGTAGACGTTGAAATACCGGAGGCGTGCGGTCTTCAGGCCATAAACCTCTGAGAAAACCCTGCAATAATATTCACCAGCCAGCTTCGAGACTGCGTAGGGGGACATCGGATTGGGCTTCATGTCTTCCCTCTTGGGCATGGTGGGAGTGTTGCCGTAGGCCGAGGAGGATGAGGCATAAACTAGCTTGCGGACATTGCAGTCCCTGGCGGCTACGAGCACCTTGAGGGTTCCGTCGATGTTGGCCTCGTTGGAGGCAATGGGATTATCAATGGATCGCTCCACTGAAGGAATGGCAGCCTCATGAAATACTGTATCGGAGCCTGAAAATGCTTCCTTCAAGAGATACAGGTCGGTGATGCTGCCTTCAATGAAATTGATCTTGTTTATAATCTGATCGAGGTTTTCGATTCTTCCTGTTGATAGATTATCAATTACGGTAACCTCGTGCTTCTTCAAGAGCTCCTCTGCCAAATTTGAGCCGATGAAGCCTGCGCCGCCTGTGACGACAACTTTCATTAGGTTGGTTCAACTCCTGTAGAATTGTTGATAGCTATGGTTTACGGAAAAAGCCACCGCAGTCACAGAGCGCACGGAGGACGAACGATGGAGACGACTAATTGATCAGAAGAAAATATGCGGGTCCTCTTTCAAGTGTTGATGACGTGGAGGTATAATTAAGGCTTAGGTTTGCGAATTGGCTTATCGTCTTTGTGCATTCTTGGTTAGCTTCACATGAAAAACATCAAAAAACAAGATGCGGCGTCACCCGCATCCTTCCTTCAAATCTTTCCCCACAAAGTATCCTGCTTGGCTGATGATCTTTATCATCTCGTCGATATCCATCATGCTTATGGGCGAGACGCAACTGGGTATTTTTGGTTTGGTTTTCTTAACCTCAGGCTCTTGATAATCCTCGCGTTTCATAAGCAAGTGATAGAGAATGCACAGCACTTTTCTGGCTAGCGCAATGGCTGCAACATTCTTCTTTCCGCTCCTTGCCAAGACCCTCTGGAAAAATCTCTTTAGCTTTGAATCTTTCTTGGTATTGGATATAGCTTTTGCAACCTGTACCAAAATCCTTCGCATATGCTTAGAGCCAGTTTTAGTGATTTTTCCAGTTCGAAGCTTACCTGCCGATTGGTAGACTGATGGAACAATGCCAAAGTACTTAGCCATCTTATCCGCACTTGGGAAATCCCTAAAATCTCCCATCTCTGCAAGAATAGTAGCTGCTGAAATCAATCCAATGCCAGGTACGGATAAGGCAATCTTCAGATCCTCTTCGAAGGGCTTGACTTTTATGGAGATCTCGGCATCCAGAACTTTTATCTTCTCATTGATGTCGTCTATGACATCTAGATTTGTCTTTATCAAAAATACCTGGACAGGATCTATGCTATTCTTAATTGCTTCCCTGAGCTTATCCGCCTTCTTCTGAATTCTTTTTGAAGGTATACTGGAAATGATCTGATCGATCGTTTTTCCTTCCAGGAGCCTTTCAATAATATATCGTCCGGATTTGCCAAATGAGTCGGTTATTACCGAGGAAAGCTTGATGCAACAGGCCCCAAGTGCTTGATGAATCTGGTTTTTAATCTTGGATCGCGCATTGACCAAGGCCTCACGAGCACGTGTTATGCTTCTCAGATCTCGATAATCCTTAGGATAGATTCGGGAAGGCTTGATGAGATTATTGAGACAATATATCGCGATTCGTTCAGAGTCG
>JAQWEU010000052.1:0-4582 GCA_028704755.1 Minisyncoccota bacterium
TCCTTAACTGGACACCTGGAACAGGTTCTACCAAGACCTACATAGTCAGGAAGCAAGGTTCTATTCCTACGAACAAGGATGATGGTCTGCAGATATACAATGACAATGGCAATGCTTTCATCGATACAGGACTGACTGATAATACTCAGTATTGTTATGCTCTCTATGGAACGGATGATACTGAATATACGGAACCAATCACTGGATGTCAGACTACTCAGGTAATTAATGGAATTTGTGGGTATTCTAATGATACTAATCCTGCATCAGCTCCGACTACTGATTTATGTGAAGTGGGAACAGCTTCATCGGTTTTAGGAGTTGGACCATGGACATGGACTTGTACTGGAGGAAATGGAGGAAATATCGCTAATTGTTCTGCAGCAATGGCAAAGTATAAGACTATAGTTTTTAGCACGCCAGGTTCTTTTACTTGGACGGTACCAGAAAAAGTTGATAGTATAGTTTTAAAATTATGGGGTGGTGGCGGTGGTGGTGGTTATAATGGAACTGGTCTTGGTGGTGGCGGTGGAAATGCTAATGGTGCAATGACCGTTACTGCAGGATCTTCTTATTTGATTGTTGTTGGTGGTGGTGGGAAATCTATGGCACCAGAAGCAGGAGCTGGTTCAGCGGTTAGTGGAGGAGGAGGTTTAGTAGGTATTTACGGCTATGGAGGGCAAGGAGGAGGATATTCTGGTTTTTTTTCAGGTTCTATCTCTCAAAGTAATGCATATCTGGTAGCTGGTGGAGGAGGAGGTGGATCTTACGAAGACAGGCATGGTGGAGCGGGGGGAGGCTCTGTCGGACTATCTGGTGGAGCGGGCGCATCTGTTGGTGGTGGAGGAGGAACTCAGACAGCTGGTGGTACATCGGCTACTCAAGCAGGTTCAGCTTTGAAGGGTGGTGATTGTGGTTCTAGTGGAAATGGTGGTGGTGGTGGAGCAGGTGGAGGTGGATATTATGGAGGGGGAGCAGGAACTGGTTTTGATCCGGGAAGTGGTGGAGGAGGTGGTTCGTCTTATTATAATCCAACATATATATCTTCGGCAGTCTTGACTCCTGGCTTGGGAAGGACTCCGGGAAATTCTTCAGATGTCGATAGGAGTAATGCTGGTCTTGGAGGTTCAGGAACAGGTGCTGGAAGTAGTGGCGTTGTGGTTATAAAATACATCAATAACGACGGTATTTGTGGTGTTGCAACTTCTTCTTATTATGCAGACCCTCCATCAATTAATCTTTGTGAGAATGGAATACCTTCTGCGGTAAGTGGTTCAAGTCCATATACTTGGGTTTGTAAAGCTTATAAAGATGGAGTAAGTGTTAATTGCTCTACTTCATATACTCCTTGTATATCGGGGAATGGATTGACTTGTACGGAGACTTTTGATGGTAACTATATCATTAATAAGTATGTTCTATCTGCTACCCCAGGAAGTACTACTTGGATTGGACCAAAAGATATTAGCTCGGTTGAAGTATATGCTTGGGGTGGCGGAGGAGGTGCTGGTTATGCTGCGTCTGGAACTGGCGGCGGCGGCGGCGCTGCTAATGGTACGGTAGCAATTACCCAGGGGCTATCTTATGTAATAGTTATTGGAGGTGGAGGTGTATCGATGGCACCAGAAGCAGGAACTGGTTCAATGGTCAATGGAGGAGGAGGCTTGGCAGGGCTAAAGGGATATGGAGGACAAGGAGGAGGATACTCTGGTTTTTTTGCAGATTCTATTTCTCAAGGTAATGCATACCTAATAGCTGCTGGTGGTGGCGGAGGATCTTATGAAGATAGACATGGTGGGGCAGGTGGAGGTTCTATTGGTTTGGCTGGCGGTGCAGCTGCATCTATAGGTGGTGGAGGAGGAACTCAATCAGCTGGTGGTGCATCAGCTGCTCAAGCAGGTTTAGCTTTGAAGGGTGGTGATTGTGGTTCTAGTGGAGATTATGGTGGTGGGGGTGCTGGCGGAGGCGGATATTATGGTGGAGGAGCTGGAGCTGGGACAAATCCAGGAAGTTCTGGCGGCGGAGGTTCATCTTATTATAATCCAACATATGTAACTTCTGCAGTTTTGAGTGCTGGTTCAGGAATTACACCAGGAGATAGCTCTAATCCATTTAGGGGAGGAGCTGGTAATGGAGGGGCAGCTGGAGCTAATGCTGGTAAAGCCGGAGTTATTATTATTAAATATCTTAATAATAGATAAGGAATATAAAAGGAATTGTTTAAATACAATTTCTTTTTTTTGAAAAATATTTCTTAGTTATATTGATAGGAAAGATTTTGTTTTACATGACGACAAAAAGCGTGTTTGATGATATTCATTTTTTTATTGGTAATAATCAAGCAATTTCTCAACTACCTATAGTGCTTTTATACTAGAAATTTTAGATTTCGAAAAAGGTGAAAAAATTCTTGATGTCGGATCGGTTCGGATTAGATATCGAATTTTTTATCATTATTTTTCCTGTAAAGAATATCTGAGGAATGAGGTATTTTATTAATTCTATTGTATGTTTAAGTATAAGAGATTATAATTATTCTAAGATATAAATAGAAGAATTATTAATTGTAAAAGAAAATATGTCTAACTATTCAAAAGGTTTTACTCTATTAGAAATGATCATCGTAGTGGCGGTTATAGGAATAATAGCATCTATAGTGTATGTGAATTTTATGTCTGATTCTGACTATCAGGCTAAGCTTACTAAGTCAAAAGCATTTGCTACTTCTGTTCCTTTATCATTACCTACTAGTTTTACATCTGAATGGAAATTTGATGGTCCGACTGTCGTAGGCCAATTAGCGACGGATCTTGATCTTGCTGATACGTGGAGTAGTTATGATAATTCTGCTACTTCTTATCCTGTTGTTCGAGATGTAAAAGACTGTGTCTATGGAAAGTGTTTGGATTTTGATGGAAGCAATAGCATCATATCGAAGTCTGTCAATTCAGGAATCGTCAACGGGAAAGGGAACTGGACCGCTTCTTTTTGGATAAGGCCGATTGCTAATTCAGGCGACTCTTGTTTTTATTCTGAGGGAGTGGAACCAAATATTGTAGTGTTTAAGCTTTGTGTCGGTTCTAGTGATTATCTGAAGCTATCTCTTTATAATACTTCTCTTAAGGAATATACAATTCCTGATTATAAGGTGAAGAGAGATAAGTGGAATCATATTCTACTTACAATGAAGGATGGTGATTCAGCTTCAGGAGTATTGTCGGTCTGGCTCAATGGCGATGCTGTGTATTCTGTCAATCAGCAGAAAGTCAATTATCCTTCTACTACTATAAAACAGTTTATCGGATCGGGAGTGCTTGCAAGCAATTTCAAAGGGCTTATTGATGATATTCAGATATATAGTGATTATTTTGATCAAAGTGCTCCAGCCCCAGTCGATCCAGGATTTTCTTCTAAGCCTTCACTTTCAGTTGTTGCTAGTGGGGCTACAAAAATTGATATTACCTATAGTGTTCCTGCTGGTGCGGCCAAGACAGTCGTCGAAAGGACTTGGACACCTTCGAAGAGTTGGGAGCAAACTGCTGGTGGATCTTTTTCTGATGAACAGGATATTGTGCCATCAACTAATTATTGTTATCGTGCTAAGTCTTGCAATGGTATAGGGGATTGTTCTGACTGGACAAGTAATCAGTGTGCCACTACTCCGCCTAATCCTCCTGCAATTCCTTCTGGGCTGTCTTGTGTGTTGACTTCATTCACTGACGTTAATTGCATTTGGAATAGTATTACCGATGCTATTTATTATGATCTCCAGAGAGAGGTACCGAGTTTGCATGATTATAATAATTTGACTGGTACGTCTCAACTTGATTCTTCACTTGAATGTAATAAAGTGCATAGTTATAAGGTGAGAGCGTGTAATACTGGAGGATGTTCTTCCTATTCTTCTTCTGTATCTGTTACTACTGGTGCTTGTAGTCTAGTTACTCCAGGCTCCTTTACATGTACGCCAACTTCTACCACCTCGATAAATTGTTCTTGGGGAGCGGTATCAGGGGTCGGAGTCAAGTATTTTTTTGAAAGAACATCTCCTACTTCTCAGGTTTTTCCAGACACGACTAGCCTTAGTCATAATGATACCTCCCTTACTTGTGGAACTCCTTATTCTTATCGTGTGAAAGCTTGCAGTGGTAATGTATGTAGTTCATCGGCAACTGCTAGTGCAACGACAAATAGTTGCGCTCCTTCTGCTCCGACAGGATTCTCATGTACTGCTAGTTCAGGGACAGCAATCAATTGTAGTTGGACAGGGTCTGCTGGCGCTGCTACTTATGAACTCCAGAGGAACTCGACCACGATACAGAATACTTCTGCGACATCGAGAGCTGATTCCGGACTTACTTGTGGTATAGGATATACATATCAGGTCAGAGCAGTGAATGCTGGAGGATACTCATCCTGGGTGACGACGAGTCCGGCAACGACTACGACAAGTACTTGCGCTCCTTCTGCTCCGACAGGATTCTCATGTACTGCTAGTTCAGGGACAGCAATCAATTGTAGTTGGACAGGGTCTGCTGGCGCTGCTACTTATGAACTCCAGAGGAACTCGACCACGATACAG
>JAQWEU010000052.1:4682-6631 GCA_028704755.1 Minisyncoccota bacterium
ATACTTCTGCGACATCGAGAGCTGATTCCGGACTTACTTGTGGTATAGGATATACATATCAGGTCAGAGCAGTGAATGCTGGAGGATACTCATCCTGGGTGACGACGAGTCCGGCAACGACTACGACGGTTGTTTGTGCTCCTTCTGTTCCGACAGGCTTCTCATGCGCTGCTAGTTCGGGGACATCAATCAATTGTAGCTGGACAGGATCTGCTGGCGCTACTACTTATGAACTCCAGAGGAACTCGACCACGATACAGAATACTTCTGCGACATCTAAATCTGATACTGGATTGGAGTGTAAAAATTATAATTATCAAGTCAGAGCAGTGAATGCTGGAGGGACATCGTCTTGGGTGACTGCTGTAGCTTCACCAAATAAATGTTATTCTTGGACAAAGATCAATCCAGCAGGTGTTTTTTCTTATGAGATTGCGATGACTCCTACTGCTTCTAGGATATTTATGGGCACTGGTAGTGGAAGTGGAAGTGTGTACACATCCATAAATCAAGGCACTACATGGACTATTAGTCAATTAAGTACTGCGAAAGTTTCATCTTTGGCATGTTCATCGGATGGGGTTCGTGTCATTGCGGGAATGGAGAGTTATGATGCAGGTCTTGGAAGGGTATTTATGTCTACTAATTCTGGTACTAGTTGGAGTCAGATCCAGCCAATCGGAGATGTTGATGCGATATGGGCTAGTGCAGCATCTTCTTCTAATGGTGCTCGTCTGTATCTTCCTATATGGAATGGTCCGACGTGGATCGGTGGTAGGGTTTATACTTCTGCTAATTATGGATCTACTTGGACTGAGATTAGGCCGGCTGGTGATGTTTCAAAAGATTGGTTAGGCGTGGCAACGTCGGCAGATGGTACTCGTGTAGTTGTAAATGATTTTAATCAAGCTCTTTATTTATCATCTGATTCTGGAGCTACTTGGACTCAGATCGCATCGCAGCCTGCTGATATAGTTGGAATGTCTTCCGATGGGTCTAGTATAATATATGCTAATACTTTTTATCCTTCAGGACCTAATCCGAGCAGAGGAGCATTGTATATATCAAAAAACTATGGAGCAACTTTTACGGAATCCGGTCCTTTTATTGGAGAAGTAAAAGGTTGGGATGCTTTAGGTGTATCTGGAGACGGAACTCATTTCATTGCTGGTATTTCTTCTGGAAATAGTGTTTGGGGAGGAAGAATCTATGTCTCAACAGACTCTGGAACAACGTGGACCGAGACAATGCCTGCTGGAAACATTAATGTGGAGTGGGGGAATGCACGATTGTCTTCTGATGGAACCAAGGCTTTAGTTAATGGCGGAGGCAATGTCTATTATGGAGTATATATCCCTTAAGGAGTGTGTCGTGGGGATAATAGATCAGAACTAACATGTTTTATCTTGTTAATAAAAAAAAGAAACTTTTGAATTTTAGAAGCCTCGTAAGATATTATAGTGGAAAATTTTAGAAATGGATTTGCGAAGAGGTGAGCGATGTTTTAGTTGCTATTTTGGATTTAATTCCCCCAATGCTTTAATATTGTCTTAAGTAGATTTTTATAGAGATACGGAAGAGGTTGTGATGCATTAAAAATTTGTATTAGAAAATTTGATAAAAATCATGAGCAATAACTAGCTTATTATATGGTCTTGGTATTTATTATCTTTTGAAAATTTTTAAATAATGATAGTATTGATTTAATAATATAAATTAATTTTTTATGAACAGAAGAGGTTTCACTCTCATTGAACTATTGATCGTCATCAGTATCATCGGTATCCTGGCTGGTTTCATTATTGCCGGCTTGTCGGGTAGTCGTTCAGCAGCGAATGATGCTGTGAGGAAGAACGATATCAGCAATCTCTACAAGAGCATAATAGGGAAGCAGGCTATGGAAGACATGTCCTATCCTGATATCACTTCTACTATCGAACCAGGGAAGA
>JAQWEU010000012.1 GCA_028704755.1 Minisyncoccota bacterium
TTATTCGCGATATCTCCATTTGTCGTAGAAGAAAAGGCTTCTCCAACATAGCCAGATACATCGAAATCAACAGGATTTACAGTAGAATCAACGATATTCTTACTGAATGTGATCTTCAAAGCATCGATCTTTCCATCACCATCAAGGTCCTGGGTCTGATTAGTCGAAATAGTAGGAACTACTATATCTTTCGTAGCCGATGGAGTCGTTACTGCCGCACTATCATTTCCAGCAGTGTCACTCGCATATACTGAAACCGATATATTTCCATCATTCAAGGATGTTCCGTTCAAGACTACAGTATAAGCTCCTCCTGCTCCAGCTGTCGCAGTACCTGTAACGCTATGAGGAGTAGGAGTATTAGAATCAGTAAGAGTCGCTGTTATGATTGCACCGACAACTGAAGTTCCGACTATAGATATTGTTCCTTTCTCAGCATTATTTATCTTATTATCACTTGCGATCGAAGTTATCACTGGTACATCAGGAGCAGTATTGTCAACAGTCAATGTCGCAGTCGAAGCAGCAGACAGATTTCCAGCCGCATCTATGACGAATAACTTATAAGAACCAGCAGTAGCAGGAGCAAGGATCGAAGTAGCAGTTCCGCTAGCAGTAGTCATAGTAGTACCAGCTGTGAACGTAGTGGTTCCAGCAGGAGCGAACCAGATGGATCCTCCAGTCTCAGCCGCAGAGACGACTGTTACACTAGCGCCTCCTTTCTTATCTAAACTACTAGCGAATACCGTGTCCTGGTTAGTAGGAGCCGTATTATCAATATGTAGCTGTCCTACTAATTGATAAGTAGCATTTCCTGCATTATCAGCAGCCATTACGCATAAATAATCATTATGGTTTCCAGTAATAAGGAAATCAGTAGCACTAGTGAAAGCATTTCCATAAGTGTCACTGCCGTCACAAGTATTATTAGCAGAGAAACCATACTCTACAGTCGAAGCATTTACACCATTAGCATCAGCTACGGAGATATTGATAGTATCAGTCTTGACCGATACTCCAGATGTGCCGTTATTGATGGTGAATGTAGGCCCAGTAGCATCGACACTCAATGTCGCAGTCGAGGCAGCAGAAATGTTTCCAGCCGCATCGATGACGAACAACTTATAACTTCCTGTTGTAATAGGAGTAAGGATAGAAGTAGCAGTTCCGCTAGCAGTAGTCATGGTAGTGCCAGCAGTGAAAGTAGTCGTTCCTGATGGAGCGAACCAGATAGCACCGCCAGTCTCAGCCGCAGAGACGACTGTTACGCTAGCACCTCCTTGTCTTACCAAGCTGGTAGCGAATACTGTGTCCTGGTTAGTAGGAGCAGTATTGTCAGTGTGGAGTTAGCCTACTAATTGGTAAGAGATATTCCCAGCCGCATCACCAGACTTTATACACAAATAGTCATTATGGTTTCCAGCGATCGAGAAAGTCCTAGTAGTGACACATTCCGCACTATCAAATACAGAATTTCCATAAGTATCAGAGGCATTACAAATATTATCAGCCGAGAACCCATATTCCAAAGTCGTCGCACATACCTTACCAGTCGATTCCACTGTAATGCTGTCAGTCTTCACCGGTGTACCCGATACGCTATCAGTAATATTGATAGTCTGAGGAGTATCATTGACAGTCAAGATAGCAGTCGAAGCAGCAGACACATTTCCAGCTGCATCGATTACGAATAATTTGTATGATCCCTCAGTTGCAGGAGCAAGGATCGAAGTAGCAGTTCCGCTAGCAGTAGTCATAGTAGCTCCAGCTGTGAATGTAGTAGTACTAGCAGGAGCGAACCAGATAGCACCGCCAGTCTCAGCCGCAGAGACGACTGTTACACTAGCACCTCCTTGTCTTACCAAGCTGGTAGCGAATACTGTGTCCTGGTTAGTAGGAGCAGTATTGTCAGTGTGGAGTTGGCCTACTAATTGGTAAGAGATGTTTCCAGCCGCATCACCAGACTTTATACATAAGTAGTCATTGTGATTTCCAGCGATCGAGAAAGTCCTAGTAGTGACACAATCACCTGAGCCTAATACTGAATTACCATAAGTGTCAGTTACATCACAAGTACTGTCAGCCGAGAACCCATATTCCAAAGTCGTTGCACATACCTTACCAGTCGATTCCACTGTTATACTGTCAGTCTTCACCGGTGTACCCGATACGCTGTCAGTAATATTGATAGTCTGAGGAGTATCATTGACGGTCAGGATAGCAGTAGATGCTGATGAGATATTCCCAGCTGCATCGATTACGAATAATTTGTATGATCCCTCAGTTGCAGGAGCAAGGATCGAAGTAGCAGTTCCGCTAGCAGTAGTCATAGTAGCGCCAGCTGTGAAAGTAGTCGTTCCTGATGGAGCGAACCAGATGGCACCGCCAGTCTCAGCCGCAGAGACGACTGTTACACTAGCACCTCCTTGTCTTACCAAGCTGGTAGCGAATACTGTGTCCTGGTTAGTAGGAGCAGTATTGTCAGTGTGGAGTTGTCCTACTAATTGGTAAGAAGCGTTTCCTCCGTTGTCAGCAGCCATAACACATAAGTAATCAGAATGATTCCCAGCTATTGAGAAATCAGTAGCACTAGTGAAAGCATTTCCATAAGTATCTGTTCCATCACAAGTGCTGTCTGCTGAAAAACCATATTCTACAGTACCAGCGTTGACTCCATTAGGATCAGATACAGTGATATTGACCACATCTGTCTTTACCGGAGTAGCTGAAACGCCTTCGTTAACTGTAAATGTAGGTCCAGTAGCATCGACACTCAATGTTGCAGTCGAAGCAGCAGATACATTTCCAGCAGCATCAATTACGAATAACTTGTAATCCCCTGTAGTAAGCGGGGTAAGTATCGAAGTAGCAGTTCCACTAGCAGTAGTCATAGTAGCGCCAGCTGTGAAAGTAGTCGTTCCTGATGGAGCGAACCAGATAGCACCGCCAGTCTCAGCCGCAGAGACGACTGTTACACTAGCACCTCCTTGTCTTACGATACTTGTAGTGAATACTGTGTCCTGATTAGTTGGCACAGCAGTATCAACCGTGAACGAAGGAACATTCAAAACATTACTAGGGTTTCCAACAGCGTCAGTTACCATAATCGTACAATTACTATGAGTTCCATCGCTTAAAGTACTGAAAGTGATGGCATTTGCACCTACAGTAGCAGCAGTCGCTATACTTGAACAATCTCCACTATAAGATATAGTTCCAGCCTTAGTAGAAGAAAAAGAATAGCTCGGAGTATTATCATTAGTAGGAGTAGTTACTGCAGTAGTCTCAGAAATTATTGGCAAAACGCTATCGATCGTAAAAGATGTAACACTTAATACGTTACTAGCACTTCCAAGATCATCAGTCACCGTAATAGTACAATTGCTATGAACTCCATCACCTAAAGCGTTGAAAACAATCGAATTTACACCAACACTAGCAGTGGTTGTTGCACTAGAACAATCTCCTCCATAAGTTATAATTCCAGCTTCATCAGTAGTGAAAGTATAACTAGGAGTATTGTCTTCAGCAGGAGTAGTGACAGCAGTCGTTTCAGAAATGATAGGAGCCGTATTGTCAACTACGAAAGTAGCTCCACTGGTCGGAATAGCTGTAACAACATTAGAATCACTATCAGTTCCGACTGAAAAAGTAGAATTAGCTGTAAAGTTACCAGCTCCAACAGAGACGTCATCGTAAGAATAATGCGTCGCATCTACCCCCTTGGTCATATTAGCAGCAGCAAGAAGGCTGTTATCGATAGCAAGTTTTACGACAGGAGCATCGAGCAGATTCTCGTTAAAGACAGCTCGGATATCTACAGTATCTCCGGACTTCACCTTTACTGTACTGCTCCAACTAGCTTTATTATCCTTTGAGTACTCTATAGTTCCAGTAGGAGCAGTCGTGTCTTGGGTTTCAAAGGTAGTAAAATGGTCAGTATTGAATGTAAAAGTATTATCTGTATCGCTGAAGACCTTTGCAGTAATACTAGGATAAGCACCATCACTAGAAGGAATGACAGTCCCACTATTGTTCTTGACCACTAGAACAGGCTCACTTGAAAGTCCGGTCAATTGCCCCATGGTAATAGTCGCGGGCAAGTTCTTGAAAACAGATTCGGTCGTTCCAGTGATATAAGTATTCAAACCGACTTTCGCATAAGCACTACCACCTCCAGCTATATCTAATTTATTACCGATTACCTTCAGATAATCAACGGTCTCTTGATCAGTAAGATTCAAAGGACCAGCAAAACTTATCTTTCCTATGATATTAGCAGGATCAGTCGCACTACCTCCGATAGCCAAGACCTTGGCAAAGTATAGGTTAGTAGCTGCTGAAGGATTAGGTACGCTTACTGAGCTTCCCATATTGGTCAGAACGCTATTCTCATTAGCTAGACAGGTTGAAACTGATGATAATGTTGGAGGAACAGCAGGAGAACCAGTACCAGCAAGCTGCAAGCATGTCCAGTCAGTGGCATTATTGAACCATCCTTTTGAATCAGTTGCCGATGTAGAATAGACTAACGGAGAAGCATAACTGGATACAAATATCACCTGGTCACTACTAGGAGCACTGGCATGAGGCTCAGTACTACCGGTCAAGAATCCATAAGACATAGCAAATGACGTATTTGACCCTTGCTTGACCTGGACGATATCTCCCCCATTATTAGCAGCACTTCCAGTAGTCTTCGTAAAGACTAGGATTCCATGAGCTGGCAGGGTTCCAGAAAGAGCAATAGAATCAGACGTCACTGTCCTATCGATTGTCCATCCAGAAAGATTTATGTCGCTATCAGTAGTATTGAGCAGTTCATACCATTCGTTGCCAGTAGGATCCCCTGAAGGATTGACGAATAATTCATTGATTATCACATCCCCAGCAATAGTCGATAAGGTCACAACTCCATCAGTATAATTAGCCGATATTACATTCAAGGAAAAATCAGAGATTTCTGGAGGATTAGGGTCATTAGAAAATCTCAGATTAACCGTAGCATCGTCTGAAGATATAGCAGTGAAATTAAGCTTGAAAAGGACGCTATTAGAAGCATTGAAAGGCGAATTAGCGAACCAAGTGACAGCAATAGTATCACTATCATATAATGTAATATCAGTACTTTCCAAAGCAGGATTGAGAGCAGCCATTGCAGTAAAACCATCATACCTGAGAAAAGTATTATTGAAATCGATATAAAAAGTCATTGAACCAAGTTCAGAAATATTCGTAGCTGTCACAGGAATACTGATTTCCTCACCATATGAAGCCGTATCTGAACCGATTGTTATCGTCTCGAGAGGAGTTGCCAAGGCCTCATTGAAAGGAAAAAGGGCAAAGTTGGAAAAAAGAATGGCCGATATGAGGAATCCACCCATAAAAGCTTTGAACTTTTTAAGTATCTTATTATTCATATATATTATTTTATTGATTATTATTTGTTAATTATTTGTCCATGAATTATTTACATCACCCATCTTTATGCCTACGAAATCCTGATTTGCAGAATCCGTATTAAGACTGGTGTACGACCGTGATAACCCCGATGTAAGATAATTACTCGTATCCAAGACTGTATCAGAAGAATAGAATTTCCACGCATTAGCATTCCATGTATCGAGTCCAGTAATAAATCGTTTGATGGCTAACCTATCAATACTAGTCAGTGTCCGACTATTATTGATATCCGCAGCAATCTTCTTATAAATATCAGTTATTAGGGTAACATTCGTAAGGTGCTTCTGTATGATCAATAGGTCAAGACTCGTTACCCCTAAAGCATTTTCGCTCTTTTCGACCTTGATAATATAATTCCCTCCTCTATCGACTTCATTGAAGGCATACTGCCCATTACTATCGGTAGTCGTTGTAGTTATCTGGTTCTCGCTATCATCTAATAATCTTACGGTCGCTCCAGACACCGTCTTCACTCCATCATAATACCTTACTGTTCCAGAAATACTGACATGGGAAGCAAGATCAAGCGCGCTCTTCGCATTTATCCTCTTCCCAGTTACCGTCTTCCCGCTCAACGACGGCAGGCTATCCCCAGTCGAAAGTATTATCTCTCTCACCTGACTATCCGTTAATCCCCCCTTATAACCTTCTATCAGAGCAGTTAAGCCGGCGACATAAGGAGTTGCCATCGATGTTCCGCTCATATATCCATAGAGACCGCTAGTACCATCCATATCTCCGAAAATCTTGACATCATCGACTAAACAGCTATCCCCATCACCTCCTCCGACGTTTCCGTTGCCATTAGTGACCCATCTGAACCTGAACTTGAAATTGCTAGTAAGATATTGAGAAGGTATGGAAATATTGCTCATATGCTTGGAAGCTCCCCCAGTAGGATCAGTATTTCCATCTATCGTTGCTTCATTCCATTTCATTATCTCTGTAAAATTTGTCCCATCACTGCTGAAATCCAATGCCATATAATCACTATCAGCTACATACTCCGTATCGCACTGGGTCCAGAAATCTATCTTCATATTAGTCTTTCCGGCAATATTGTAAGCAGGCGAAGTGATAGCCGTAGAAATAGGAGAAGTATCCAAGTAAGGCAGATTATTAGCATCAGAGTATAAGACGACCCCCCAATAAGTACCCTCATCCAATTGATAAGTACCCCAATTCATATTCGCTCCCGAGGTCACCCATCCAGTCGGAACATTAGGCGGAGTCAAGGAATCGAACGTCTCATTGAGGATAGTAGACTCAGCAATCGTACTATATATGCTCACCCCCGGGGCCCCTATATCCACTGAAATAGCTCCATAATCAGAAAAAGTAGCTAAAGTATCGTTCTGATCCGTTGCTGCCACTGATATGACATTCGAAAGATCATAATCAGAAGGGTAGACATGGATCTGATTCTCATGATCATCTCCTATGCTAGTATCGCCATAATTCGCTCCATTTCCAGCTGCAGCTATGAATAATCCAGGAAAACTGGCAATCGCATCCCGCAAAGCTGAATCATTACCAGTCCCTCCCCAACTAGCATTGATTATCCTAGCTCCATTATACTTGGCAAAATTAATGCTCTTGATATTATCTTCAGTAGTAAGGCCTGACTTCAATGCCATTATCTTCGCATTAGGAGCAATACCCAGAATACCTTTGCTATTGTTCTTGATCGCAGCGATTATTCCAGCCACATGAGTCCCATGCGATGAATAAGTCGGCACTGGATCATTATCGCCATCCTCATAATCATAACCATGGACACAGCTTCCTAGATATACATCACTCTCATTCCTGCAGGCTGAACCATTCCACATATTATCTATCAAGTCAGGATGATTATATGCGACTCCAGTATCGATTACCGCTACTATCGAAGTACTGCCATTTCCTTCATTGACAGCCCAAGCTTCTGGAGCGTCCATATCCGCATCAGCAGTACCGATTACTCCGCCCACGGTCTGCCCGATATTATCCAATCCCCACATCAGATCCTTATAACTATCATTAGTACTTATCGTACTCGGACTATATATATAATTAGGTTGGACATATTCAATATTAGGATCACCTTTTAACTCAAGGATCTTCTGCTCAGTAGTCGAATTTTTGATCTTTAAGACAGAAAGATTATCCTTTTCCAAATCTTCTTTCTTTTCTAACGATCGCGAATTGATGAAATTATTCGCCTTCCCTTTTCCTGAAGTAGACTGAAGGTCTATCTGCCCCTTCTTATACTTGATGATTATCTCTCCCTCCACATAATTCTTCTTGTTATCAATCTGCGAAGTAGAGACGCTCAAAGGATTTTTCATAGACAAAAAACTCCCTTTCGTCAGACTATAAGGGGTGGTATTATCTGATTTTGCAAAGACAAAATCAAGACAAGGAGAAAAATTAACAAAAACAATGTTTAAAGCTGATAATAAACAAAAAAACGGAAAATGTTTATTCTTTTTCTTCATAAAATATGCAAAACTTATGTTTCTCTATAGGTACGCCGGAAATCGAAATATCGCATTAAGATACTGAAAGAACAATAGGATGTAAGGAACAAAAAAAGAGCAATTTATCAATCTAAATGGTATCATTAATGATACGAGGATGTCAATTGAAAAAATCAATCAGATCCTTCAAGGAATCTAGCACCCTGTCAGCCTTTGAGAGATTCTGGTGCTTCGAGAACTCATTAGGAATAGCGAAACAGAATGCCCCTGCACTCTTAGCTGCCATCACCCCAGTCTCAGTATCCTCCACAGCCAAGCACTGATTAGGCAAAAGTCCGAACCTATCAATAGCGGAAAGATAGACATCAGGAGCTGGTTTATTGGAAGGAACATCATCAGCAGTGACTATGACAGAGAAACATCGGTCCATGTTGCTATTCTCCAATTTTATGAACACCTCCCTCTTCGTTCCCCCCGTACAGAGTCCTAGATGATAAGATTTATCCCGAAAGAACTTGACAGCCTCCTTAGCATAAGGCATCAGAGCGATCTCCTCCTCTCCGAACATCTCAACAAATATCTTCTTCTTCAGATCGATTATCGAATTAGGAACAATATCGAGCCCGCTCTTCTCTATAAGGTCAGCCTCGACCCATTCAGCGCTCTTCCCTGTATATAGAGTATATGATTCAGGACCGACGAATATATTGAATTGCTTCAGAGCTTCATTCCAGGCGATATAATCACAAGCCTCGCTTCGGAACAGAGTTCCGTCAAGATCGAACAATATCGCCCTTATATCCTCCTTATTAATCATTTAGGTAATCGATTAGCCCTTCTAATGTATCCAAGACCTTGTCAGCTCGAGAGAAATCCTGTCCTCGAGAAAAGCGATGAGGAATAGCAAAACACCTTAAGCCAGCATCCTTAGCGGCCTGTAATCCATATTGAGTATCTTCCAAAGCCAAGCATTGGTCAGGAACTAATCCCAACCCTCCTACTGCCTTTTCATACATATCAGGAAAAGGCTTATTCCTCTTCACATCGCTTCCACATATTATTATATCGAAATAATCAGCCAGACCCTTTCTCTCGAGCTTGAGCATCACCTCCTCCTTATACCCTCCAGAACACAAAGCCACAGCATAACCATTATCCCTACAGAATCTTACCGACTCCTCAGCAAAAGGAGTGAAAGACAGTTCTTTTTCCCTGAACCATTCTTCGAGTAACACCTTCTTCATTGCAAGAATAGTCCCAGGCGCGACGTCTAGAGCAAAACGTTCGATCAATTCCTTATCGATATCACCCCCGCTCCTTCCTGCATATTTAAGATAATCATCCAGTGTCAGCTCTATTCCGAATTCCCTCAGAGGTATGACCCAGCCATCCCATTGATATCCCTCAGTATCTAATAAAGTCCCGTCTAGATCAAAAATGATCCCTTTTATCTCATTATTCATCGTACAATATTTTAATAATTATATCCCTATGATAACATATACGAAAAAAGTTATCTACTGACGAGAATACTCCCTATCACGATAAGGATTGCCCCAGAAACGACCTTCAGTCTCTCATCAGGAGCAGGCAATTCATGTAAGAACATCAAACCTAAGAATACCGAAACCAATGTATTCGTATTGTATATAGGAACTAATTTTGAAGCATCAGCCCCTCCAGAAAAAGCCAGAAAGGTAAATATCATCCCCATTCCCCATAAGAAACCCTGCATCACTCCGAAAAACAGGACTGGAACAGTGATCTTTATTCCTGCCTGGACCAGACAGGAATAGATATAGGCGAAAATGAGTAAAAGAAGGACTAATCCTGACAACTTCAGCTGGATATTCAGATTTTCCCCTTTGATCAAGAAGAATAGGATGAAAGCAGTAGCGATTCCAGAAAGCATCAACAAAGAAGAATGCATCGAATCAATATTCAGATACTTTCCCGATGTCACTATTTTTGACATTATAGCGTCAGTCCCCCAACAGAGAGAACTCGCTAGACCATATAGAAGCCATGTAGGCATAATGCGAATAATATATATTATAATACGATCATTATATCTTCAAAAATAAAAAAGGGCAAGAAATCCTTGCCTATAAGATATCGATCATAGCAGTTATCCAATCGAGATTGACTTTGTCCTCAGTGAATGAGAACGCTTTCGACCTCATGAAACTCCTGGTCCTGATCTGGGAAACGTCTACGCCCAAGCATTTTGCTGGCAAGCACATATCCCTGACAAAAGAGCTGACAAGGCATATCCTTGCCTGACGATTCAATTGGCTGATCATAGAAATATGATCGACTTTCGTGCCAGACTCCCGTCCACAGATATCGCTGAAGAAAGGTAGGAGCCCTCTAGTAGTAACCCATTCTCCGATAAGGTCCTCCTCAGCCAATGATGATATGACCTGATTTATCCCTGGAAAAGCTTCATGGACACCCTCGATAGTCGCAAAAATATCAGGAAAATCAATCATTTCCTCATAGATTTCCTTCATCTTACGCGCATCATACTCCATGACAGAGCGATCGATCACGACCTGATCAGCCCCAGGAAATAGTCTCTGGATCTGGACCCCGAAAGGAATGCCCAATAACTCAAGATACTTCTTCATGGCGAATTGAGGAGTTACTCCAAAATTCTTCGAAATGATCTGAGAAGCAAGACTGACATGCCTAGGGGTCGTATCTACTAAGGTGCCATCCCAACTCCATAAGATATAACAATCTTTATAATTCATTACTATCAACTGCCTTTATGAACGATTACAGAATAACACAAAAGATATATTAGTCAATAAAAAAAGAGTTTTATTCAAACTCATCTTATCAATGTCCACAAGGGACATTATCGATACTGATAGTACCATCCGGATTCGGCTTGCACCTTCGATGATTGCAATATGTACACTGCAAATCCTTACAATGGGATCCTCTATCCAAAGGATTGCAACATGGATAATACACACATCCTCCATGACCATCCATTGCTATTGAGCAAAACCCTTTCACACTAGGATCAATGATCTTTCCCCTGATGGAACAGAAAACTAACTTAGTAACAGGATCCTCAAGAGGAACTTGACCACAATGTGAAAAAGTAAGACCCTTGGAATTTACAATATGCTTCTTCAGAACTCTTTCAAGAGCCATTCTTGCCTCTTCCTCTGAAGATGCGATAACTAGAGCCATAATCGATTCCTCAAGCACTTCTCCCTTTAATAAGACACATTCCTTCAAGGGAATCATCTCCTCAATACACTTAACATGAACATTTTATAGGATATAGATAGGAAAATGTCAATAAAAAAAGACCGGTATAACCGTGTCTATGTAAGCATCTTGATGATCTTCATGACCCACTCAAGATTTATCGGATCGTTCGTGAATTCGAAACAATTCGATTTCATGAAAAGATCCTCCTTGTCGCTAGGAACATCGACTCCGAGACAGATCGCCGGAAGCGACATATCCCCGACCGAATCGCTGATGAAAACAATATCTCCATCAAAGAACGTCTTTACATAAGCAATATGGTCTTGCTTAGTGCCAGACTCTCTACCAAGGATCTGATAGAAAACTTCCTCGATTCCTCGATCTTTCGCCCAATCCTTGATCAGCTTCTCCTCAGTGGAAGATGATATGAACTGGTGGATCTTCAGATCGCGTATCGCATAAAGAACAGATAATAATTCCGGGAAATCCTCAGGATTGCTGTAGACCTCCTCGATCTTCCTCTGATGATACATCTTGGCACACATCCGACTGATATACATATCAGCAGTCGGAAAGATCACTTCGAGCTGCTTATCGAAAGGTATGCCGGTCGTTTCCAAGTATCTTCTTCGTGCAACTTGATAATCGATTCCGAATACTTCTACGATACATTTTGCTGCCAGATCAGCGTGCCTAGGCATGGTATTGACGGCAGTACCATCCCAGTCCCATAATACACTTATACTTGACATTTGATCACCGCTAATAATAGCACAATTATTATAAAATAAATTTAAGATAAAGTCAATATGAAAATCGACATGCATTGCCATAGTCATCATTCAAGGGATAGTCTGTGCTCTCCTAAGGATATCCTCCTGACCGCCAAAAAGAACGGTCTTGATGGCATTGCTATAACCGACCACGACAGTACAGATTCCTGGAAAGAGGCTGAGGAAGTAGCAAGGACTCTTGGTATGGTTTTCATCAAGGCAGAAGAAATAAAGATAAAGGAGAACAATGTTACCATCGGAGAGCTACTAGCCTATTTCATCACCGATCATATTGACCCCAAGAACAAGACTACGAGCACGATAATCGAAGAGATAAAGGAACAAAGTGGGATATGTATCATCTCCCACCCCTTCAGCAGCAAGAAACCCTTCAAGAAACTGGATGAATACCTGAAAAGAGTAGGCGGAATAGAGATATTCAACAGCAGGAGCCAATCTACGGAGAATAACGAAAGGGCCAGGCTCCTCGCCAAGAAAGAATCTCTGATCTTCACTGCTGGTAGCGACGCTCATACTCTATTTGAAATCGGCAATAGTTACATAGAATCAGATGCGGATGATCTAAATAGCCTGAAAGATGATATTATCAATAAAAAAATAAAGGTCATTGGCAAGCAATCACCTTCATTCCTCCAGATATTCTCCCCGATCTCAAAGACAGTACATCGTTTCCACAGATTCTAGCACCTATTTCAATAAGCGATAATTCCTATAGAATCTCTGTAAACAGGTAATGAATGAAAAAGCCGCGATGAAATACAGGATATAAGGCATGTACTGGATGAACATCATCCCGAAGACTAATAATATTATCCTCTCCTTCCTCTCTATTATTCCTCCTCCCCCTTTGCCACCACTAGCTTTGGCATGTTTCGATATGTAGCTCGAAAGCATGAAAGTAGATATCGCCAAGCAAGAACCTAATAATAACGATGGATCATACAATCCTAAGGCGATATATATCAGTATCTCAGTAAGCTTATCTACTGTCGAATCGAAAAGCCCACCGAACTTCGTCTCCTTATTGCAAGCCCTAGCGACAGAACCATCGAGAAAATCCATCACTCCAGAAACGAGCAATAATATTATCGCCAGATAGAACATCCCTTGAGAAATCGCATAAGACGCACCTAATCCAAAAATCAAGCATAAAGAAGTCAGGTGATTAGGTGTTAACCCCATTCCTCCTAACGTTTTTCCTGCTGCCAAGGAAACTGATGAGAACTTCTTCCTAAGATTGTCTGTGAACATAAGCTATATCAATATAATTAGCGATCATGACTGCCGACTCCTCCTGGGTTATTCCCGAAACAGAACCGAAAGAAGGCCAATCATTAGTATCCAAGCAATATGCTTTCTCGTCGGTTACGATGAAATCACCCCCAAAGACCTTGAGTCCAGTCGCGCTCCCGCTCAAAAGGACCTGTTCGACTAACTGTCTCTTCATATCTTCTAAAAAATCAATATCATCGGGCAAAATGACCGTCTCATCAATGCAATAATATTTTACATGCTGCCCCTCGACGAAATCCTGGATGATTACCTCTTCGATCCCCTCCTTCAGATATTCATCCTTCGCCTTAGACAGATCATCCTCATTCTCGATCACGAACCAGAATTCATGCCTATTAGCAGGCTTCAATATCGACTTACCCGCAATCAGACCGATATCCAGATCACCTATTGCTACGAATCTAGTAAGAGGCATATTAGCTCCCAATCCCTCAAGCTTCTCGCAAGTCCCCTTCCTATTGAAAGAAAACCTTATCGCAGAAGGATCATTCACTATGAAAACATCGCTATTCTCCTGCTTGGACTTCAGTAGATCATTGATCTCTTTCCCCCTAGCCATGGTTATGATCAGATCAGCATCCATGCCGATATCGAACTCATCGGCAGGAATGAGGCTGAACTCAAAACCTTTTTTCTGTAATTCCTCAGCCGTCAGATCCAATATCCTCTTATCCGAGCTAGGCTTTCCCGCCAAGACACTTTCCCTATAAATACCTATTGCTTTTTTCATATATGTATTGTTTAAAATTAAAACAGCAGAATGCTGTTATAATTTTTGTAATAAATTCGAACAATAACTTCTCATTGATTCTAGTTCTCTCAACCCTTTCTCAGTAGCCCTATAAGCTGACTCACCAGCTAATTTCTCCTTGGAAATATACTTCTCACCTCTTAGTCTGAATAAGACAGTCTTGAGCATGATCTGGCTAGGAAGGAATCCGAATCTCTCGAAAACCAATCTTGGCACCTCTCTTTCTTGGACTTCGCCTTCTTTTCCCAATGAAAGGACATATATCCATAAATTTCCTTCGGTTATAGAATTCATGAATCTTTTATTTGGTTCCATATGATTTATTCTTTATGATTATTGATATGATTATACTATCTTTCCCTCTTATTAGCAATGAATTCCTCTATCATTTCCCTAGCTCTCTCATCAGTGAACTGCTGCATCGGATGCTTCATGAAATATGCTGATGATGACAATAGGGTGCCACCGACTCCCCTATCCAAGGCTATTCGGAGTAAACGGATAGCATCGATGACGCAACCAGCAGAATTAGGAGAATCCTCAATGGATAACCTCAATTCTAATTCGACTGGAACATTTCCGAACTTCCTTCCCTCCATCCTGATATAGCAGACCTTGTTATCCTTCAGGAATGGGACCCAATCAGATGGCCCTACGTGCAGGTTATCATAATCCAACCTCTGAGCTAATTGAGATTCTACTGCCTCTGTCTTTGATAGCTTTTTCGAAGCCAATCTACCTTTATCAAGCATGTTCAAGAAATCAGTATTCCCTCCGACATTCAATTGATATGATCTGTCGATTGTAACTCCCCTCTGGGCAAATAAATGAGATAAGACCCTGTGAGTGATAGTTGCTCCGATCTGTGACTTGATATCATCTCCGACACAAGGAATCCCCTTATCTCTGAACTTCTTTTCCCATTCCTCATCAGAACAGATGAAGACTGGCATACAGTTTATGAATGCGATTCCAGCTTCTAGACAGGCATTTGCATAGAACTCAGTAGCCTTTTGAGAGCCTACTGGCATATAGTTCACAAGGACCTGGGCTCCTGACTTCTTCAATTCAGCGACAACGTCGACAGGAGATTGATCTGATGGCAAAAAAGTCTGATCGTCTGGATATTTCTTCATATGGTCAGCTACTCCGTCAAGGACTGGTCCCATCTGGACCTCTACTCCCATATTCGGGATATCGCCACAGAAGATCTTAGTACAATTAGGCTTGGAGAACATAGCCTCTGAGACATCCTTACCGACTTTTCTCTTATCGATATCGAAAGCAGCTACCACCTTGATATCAGAAACCTTATAACCTCCTAGGATATTATGCATCAATCCAGGAACCAATTCATCATCATTTTCTACATCCTTATAGAAATGAATTCCCTGTACCAATGAACTTGCGCAGTTTCCTAAACCAGAAATTGCGATTTTGATCTCGTTTTCCTTTGCCATAATTTAAAAAAAATATTATACTTATAATTAATAATAATTATTTTATTATCTGATAATATTTTACCAGTGTAAAATAGTTTGTCAAGAGAAAGATAATCAAAAAAATATGAGACCAATAGAAAGATTACAAAAACTTAACACGAAAGAGAATCTCTGGATATATGTCCTGAAGACCGTCAAAGACAATCCTCACCACGGTTGGGAATTCCCTATCCTGATAGAGAATCAGTTCGGTTTCAAGCCTGGAACAATAACTCCTTATAGAGTATTATATAGCTTAGAAGCAGAAGGATTGGTAGAAAGTGCCTTTGATGACAGGAGGAGAGTTTATAGGATAACCGAGAAAGGCAAGCAAGAATTAGAAAACGTCAAAGCCTTCTACGAGGATCTGATTAAGAAGATTTCATAAAGATATGACAAAAGAAGAAGAGACAATTAAAGATGTCGGAAAGGAAGAAATGAAGGAAGAGAAGAAGATGAGGAAAGAGACTGATATCCAAGCAGTGATCAATCATTTCTTCTATTCAAAAGGATTTACTCTTGACGAAATCAAAGAAAATAGTAAAAAGAAGAAGATAATCTATTCTAGATTCACCAGGCCAGCCAAGGAATTGATGGAACTAGCCGGTTCAGTAGAAAAGGCCAAAGAAGCTATCACTATCGTTGCTGACTGGGCGAATTCGAGAAAATTAGATTATTCTATCGAGACTGTCTTCAAGAAATGGCTGGAATTGGATAAGCTCAAGCCTAAGGCCATCGTCAAGAAACCATATTTCATGAACCAGCCCATGGTCTGGTCCCAGACGAAGAAAAAATGGTTCGTCATCGATGACGGAGGCGAATGGCTTGAATTCGCTGGAAAAGATAATCAGATCGAATGGAAGACAGAGACCGAAGAAGAAAGACCTGGACAAAAATAAAATAAATATAATTAATATTAAAAAAATGGCATCATATTCAGAATTAGAAAGAGGAAAAATAATCGTAATAAACGACCAGCCTTACGAGATCACCGAGGCAATAAGCACTTTCAAAGGAAGGGGTCACTCATACCTCCAGATGAAATTGAAGAACCTGGTCTCCGGAGTGGTCATCTCGAGATCTGCTCAGCCAAGAGACTCCTTTGAGGATGCGGATATCGACAAAATGGATGCGAAATTCATCTACGCATCGAAAGACAAATGCGTCTTCACCGAATTGGACAACCCATCGAAAAGATTCGAGATAGATACCGCTAAGATCGGAGATGGATACAGATACTTGAAGGAGGGCGAGACAGTGACTACTGTCATCTTCGACGACGAAGTCATCAATGTCATCATCCCTATAAAAGTAAAATTGAAAGTCACTGAAGTTCCTCCAGGAATAAAAGGAGACAGGGCCCAGAGCGGGAACAAGATGGTGAAAGTCGAAACCGGCCTCCAGATCAACGCTCCCCTATTCGTAGAAGAAGGAGATGTGATTGAGATCAATACTGAAAGCGGAGATTACGTCAGAAGGGTCACAGAATAATATCCTACAAAAAATTCGCCTCAATAGGCGAACTTTTTTTACTTGAAATTACTTGCTTACGAATAGGTTGCAATGACAATGCCCCATCGTCTCGATCTCATCTAGATGATAGACGCAAGGACAGATTATCTTCTCGTCCTCCTCCTTGTTACCAGAAACCTTACGACAAGGACAATACTTTGCTCCCTTCTGTTCTTCATTGTAGAGCAGGCCTTCTATTACCGCCCCGACTATCCTCTCATTACTGTTAAGGGCTATGCCTTTTTCTTCAGCATATGCAGTATACCCTTCTAACAACTCTTTTTTTTTATCTTCCATATTGTTTTTATTAAGCTTGTAATGCTGAATCTATCCATTCCCTTATCTCCTTCTCATTCCTCAGACCTATGAAAGAAGATACGATTTCACCATCCTTCAAGAAGATGACGGTCGGTATCCTATCGATTCCGAATTTCGAACCCACGACAGGAGATTGATCAAGATCCATCTTGTAGAAATTTATCTTCTCAGCATAGACTTCTGCTAATCCTTCTATGATCGGAGCTAACATCTTGCATGGCGGACACCAAGTAGTAAAGACATCCAATACTACTGGCTTATCGCTCTTGACGACTAATGCGTCAAAATCATTATCAGTTATTATTTTCATATTTTTAAGACTTTAATTGATTATTATTCCTCCTATATCTTACCATATTTTCAAAAAAAATAGCAACTAGAAGTTGCATATTATCAGGTGAAGACACCTATCTTTTTCATTTGTGATTTTGATAAGACCAAAGACTTTTCCGTTCCCTCCAGTACCCTGGCTCGATTTATCCTTTTCTCCTGTCCTTTACTCACTCCCAAAAGATCATCTTTCACTCTCAGGAGTTGCCTCTTAGCAAGCCGTTTTACTCTTGCTTTCGAAGCATATCCTTTTAGGAGATAGCTTTCCCAAATCTTCTCGTAACAATACTCGAATTTCTTTAGGATTTCTGCCTCCATGAAGCCTACGGATCTTTCAATCGAATCATGACATTCCCTACAAGGAAGGCCTATGTCATTACTTTCGCCGAATACCGCTCTTCTTCGGATATGATGCATAGTGAGATCCTTATACTCACCGCAGACAAGACACTTTCCCGCTTTCAAGACATTGAATTGTGTTCTGGTAAGATTCCTATACTTCTTCCTTCCCTTACTGACGGAAAGGAATTCATTATCCCTTCTAATACTATAATTGATTTTCTGGTCATTAGTACCATACTCATGCCTTACAGCAAAAGAATTGACATTTATCTTCAGAAATCTATTCCTCACCATACTTCGTATCTGCCAATTACTAATACGTCCTCGACGGATATAGGACGTCCATATCTGCTTATAACAGAATTCGAAGGTCCTGAGTATCTCATTCTCAAAGACTTTAACCAGCTGATCGATCTCATGATGACAACGGGGGCAGACGATTCCTACCTCGTCATTCTCACCAAAAATAATTCGCTTCTTGATGTGGTGGAGAGTTAGAACGCCATCTCTTTTGCAGATAGGACACATTCCATATCTTACAACTTGAGGATGACTATGTTCATTCTTCCTTTTTTTCGACAAGTCGCGCCACCTGCTCATCCAAGAAAAAAATTGAAAATGAGCTAAGTAGAATATAATTCAAAAAGCACAAAAAGACAAGTCAACCCTTGTCTTTCTCAAATGATGCGACAGAAATGGCTAATCCTCTAGCCCTTTCTTAATCTCCTCGAACTCGTTTTCCGACTGCTTCAATATCTCCTTGGTCTCCTTTATGAGATCAGCAGCCTCCTTAGCCTTCTTGAGTCCTTCCTCGATATCGAGCTCTTCCTGTAATTCGAACCACTCGACTATCTTGGAAATGCTCTTTAAGTTTTCATTCAGACTGACTTTTTTCTTCATATTATTTTGATTTTATCCTTCTTATTTCTGACGACACCATTGCATCAGAAAACTCTAATTCTAATTCCTGTCCTTCCTTGAGAGATCTTGCTCCTTTGATTATCACCCCATTCGATCTGCTTATGCAGTACCCCAATCTTAGATTCCTCTGAGGGTCGTTCTGGGAGATGATCCTATTCGCCACATCCAGTTCCTTGTTATGAGAGATGAATGCGCTGCTGAAACGATTGAGTATGAGACCTTTCAGACTCACCTCCATCGCCTTGAAATTATTCATCGCCTCATCGAAATAACTTCCTATTCTCAATATCGAAGAATTCAAGAAGGCTTTCTTCTGCCCTATCAAGGATGAGATATAGTTCATGATCACTATCTTATGCTCATTCAAGGCATATTCTGCCCGATCCCAATTCGTATTCAATAGCATGGCAGAAGCAGTAGGAGTCGAGACGAACTTATCAGCCGCTAGGGCAAGTAATGGAACATCCTTGTCATGACCCAGTGCTGCGATGACTGGGACAGGAAACTTGATCGCCTCCCTGATCAAGGCTTCATTATTGAAAGCCATAAACGACTCCAGGGAACCTCCTCCTCGCATTATCAGTAAGACATCGACTTCCTGCTTTTCCATCGCTCTAACAGCCGAAATCAGGTCTTTTACAGCCTCTTGCCCCTCGACCCTAGAGTCGATGAACCTTATCTGGAACCCATAATGCCCGATATTGCTCAGAAAATCATTTATCACTGCTCCATAACGAGAAGTGATTAGTCCGATCCTCTTAGGAAATGCTGGCAAGACCCGCTTCCTTTCCTCATTGAAGACTCCTTCATCCTCTAACTTCTTCTTCAGCTTGTCATAAGCCTTCTTCAACTCCCCCTCTCCCACTAATTGGATGGTCTTTGCCTTGAAGGATATCCTCCCATTAGGAGCATAGATGTCAGGCATCCCATCAGCGATTATCTCGAGCCCGTCTTCCAGTTCTACCCCGCAGATACGATAATCATAATTCCATATGACGCAGGATAAGACACTGTTATCAGTCTTATCCTTCAACGAGAAATATACGTGCCCAGCGCTGCTCTTCTTCACTTCCCCGACCTCCCCCTTTATCTTCGCTTCGCATAAGTTCAGCAGTCCGTTAAGGATGGTTATGTAAGCAGAGACGGTGAAAATATTGTTCTTCATGAACTCCCTACTGAATGATTTTCTATTATTTTCCATTTTTGAACTGTTTTTCGTGTTTTATCTTCGCTATTACAGCACTCTTACGATAATTGCAATAATCACAATCATCTGCCATTTCTGGAATATCATTACTCATGAGACAATCCTTTATCTTGGGAAGGGTTTCATCTATCCAGGAAGTATTGCCCTCGTAAGGGATGACCTTGATGATGAACTCTAGCTTCTTATCGAAGAGAGGCAATCCTGTATCTCCATTGCAATAGACGAAATAGCCGACATTAGAGACCTTGAAACCGTTCTGCCTGAACAGCCACTGATAGACTTCCATCTGCCTCTTATACCCTATCTGCCATTCAGCATCTAGATTGATTTCTGAAGTCTTCGATGTCGACTTATAATCCACGATGATTATCTCATCCTCTGGATTCACCCATACGTCATCGACTGCCCCCGTAATGAGAAGATTGGTAGGCTTATGCAGATATTCGATTCCTTTGAAATTCTCCCTCCATATGTCCAGATTAGGATGATCGAAAGGAATCGCATCGATATCGAACTCCTCGATGAAAGGATGAGCAGCCTGCTGCTTCCTATAGAGATCGAATTCCTTCTTGAGCAAGGTATCCACTGCACTGTTCAGATTGAAAGGAAAACCAGGAGGCCTTCCGACACCGAGCCTCCTATCAAGATAGAAGCACTGAGGACATTCCATGAAAAGATCTATTTTCGAACGGCTTAACTTGAAAGGATTATTCGAACCAGAATCAAAGATGTTGAACGACTTTTTATAGTAACCAGACATAAGTTTTATTAAATTACCAATAATTACTACTATCAAGTAGTTTAAGACATTATACCACAGAATCGGATTTCAGGAAATTTGACAATAGAAAAAGACCCTTATAAGGGGTCTTTTTGAGTTGCCTAGTTCCTGTCGCTGTTCCTATCTGTCATAGGTCTAGCTTCACTTACAAAAATTCTTCTACCTTCAAGCTCTGTTTGATCAAGCTTTTCTTTAGCATTAGCAGCTTCATCTTCTGTAGACATTTCAACGAATCCAAAGCCTTTTGATCTCTTTGAAAACTTATCAATGATTACAACAGCTGAAACAACTGTGCCGATAGAAGAAAAAGTTTCCTCAAGCATTTCGCTTGTTACGGAGTAGGGCAAATTTCCTACGAATAACTTCTTTTCCATTTTCTTGTTTTTAAAATTTTAACCGACCTACCCCCAACCGCAAACTAATAATGATCGAGGAGCACGAATGCCAATTGCATTATGTAGAAATTTTTACACACTTTAGTATATTTGTCAATCAAAAGCTCTCGATAAGAATAAAAAAGACAGGTTTCCCTGCCAGATTAACACACCCTTGATAGACATTTATGAGATCCATTATCTCCTCGCATAGGCTTATATCATAGACGATATCCGCTTCAAGATGTTCTAAAGCCATCCTCGCCCAATGAGGACAATGCCTATCCAGATCATCATTAGGATAAGAGAGCCATATATCCTCGAGCACGAGCATCTCGAATAGATTATGGATGTAGGTCAGCATATCCCTGCTGAATTCATCATCCACCTTGCACATTGAGGAAATGGCCGAAACGACTCTCTCTTCTGCCTCAGTGTCATTCCTTTGGATCTCGGTCTTCCTAGCAACCTCGGAATATCTGCTGATCAATGTCATGATCTTAAGATATAAGGATTGGTTGTTGATGAGTTCCTGCCTTCGCTTATGAAGGTATCCCCAGACCCAGCGATAAACAAGATCGATAACATCATTTCCAGGCACTATGCACAATCTGCAACCTGAAAAAATAGCGATGAATAAGGCACGCTTCAGCGTCAATAACTTATCCCTATCGATTCCCGATAGGCATACCTCTTTCTGCACCGTCGAAAGAATAATACTCATTTCCGTTCGCAACTCCTTGTTACAAATCATCTGATCCTCCATGTTAAGAAGCTGATTAGAATATATCAGAGGCAGATGGAATGTCAATGAGATTAACAAACCAATGTCCCGAATTGCTCACCATGGAAAGCCTTGGAAATATCCTCTATCTTGTCGATATTGAAGACCACGATCGGCTTATGCTGATCAGAACAGAGGGCAAAAGCAGTTCCATCCATCACGTTGAGATCCTTTTCCAAAGCCTCCTTATATGACAACTTCTTATAGATCTTAGCATCTTTATTAGTCCTTGGGTCCTTATCGTAGACACCATCGACATTAGTAGCCTTGACTATCAAGTCGGCATTTATCTCACAGGCTCTCAGAGCAGCGGCAGAATCAGTAGTGAAAAAAGGATTTCCCGTTCCTCCTGCGAAGATAAGCACCCTTCCTTTATCGAAGTGCCTCAAGGCTCTCTTCAAGATGAACTGCTCAGCAACAGCATCCATCTTCAAAGCAGTCATGGTCCTAGCAGGAACCCCTATGTCTTCTAAGGCTTCCTGGAGCCCTAAGCCATTGATGATCGTTCCTATCATCCCCATGTTATCAGCTATTGCCTTGCTGAAACGCTCTTCTCCGTTCTCCCTTCCTCTGAAGATATTGCCTCCGCCTACCACGATAGCAAGATCGATGTCATTCTCTTTCTTTATCTTCGCGATCTTCTTCGCGATATTGATATAGGAAGTGATGGAAACACCTTTCCCCCCTTCTTTTCCAAAGGTCTCCCCTGTTAATTTTAGAACGATTCTTCTATATTTTAATTTTGTTTTTGCCATTTTTATTTTTATAGTATTTATAAATTATCCTATTTTAACATCTTTATCGATAATTTTCAAAAAAAATCAAGATTTCCACCTTGACCTCTCTAATCGGTATAAGTTGATCATACTGAAAACCATCTCATACTTTACTATACCCGGACTCATCATATCATCCATTATCAAACTGCCTGTAAGCTCTAACTCATCATCCGTGATCCCATATTTCTCGAGATCGATTGCATAACAAAGAGCGATTTGGATTACTTCTTCTATCAGATCAAGATCCCTCGAGGTCAGGCAATAACTGTTCCTATCCTGCCTTACCTGCGACATGAACGAATCTATCTCCCTCTTCTTGATCGTAAGATCAAAACCTAATAAATCATCATGAAGTAGTTTGGACATCATCAGCACACCTACGTACTAATAAAAAATTAATACTATAAATGAAAAATGTCAACAAAAAAATCATATCCGGGTCTGGATATGACCGACTGTCAGACAGAATCGTCTTTGTTTCTCCTTACGATCAGTAAGTAGAGTATAGTCAATGCCATTACATTCGATATGCTTAGAGAAATTCTCAACCTGAGGAGAATCCAAGACCCTCTCGAACCATAATAAGATATGACCACCCTCTTCATCAGTCAGCAGCTTCGAAGTAATAAGAGGCTCTAATCCGAACCTGATCAGGATCCTTTCCATATAGACTCCTCTACACTCATCCCAGACTATCTCATCATTACAACCTCTGAATTTATGGATGATCTTGTTGTTGAAACATATGAGATTCAGGCATTCCTGAGATTCCTGCACCTCCGCAATTCTAGGCAACACTCTTTCGATGAAAGGAAAGAATGTCTGGACAACTCTGTTCGACTGATCAAGATTTTCAACTGTATAATCCCTGTAATACCCCAGATTCCAAAAATCATCATAAATCTGCATAATGTAAGCGCTTCCAAGGTTCTATTTTTAAAATAAGTCCATATGAGAGAAAAGTCAAGGAAATTATTTCCTTGACGCTAACTGTCCGCAAGCAGCCTTTATATCCTGCCCGAATTCATATCGCTGGGTGACGAATACCCCATGCGTTTCGAGGAAATTCTTGAACGCTTTGACAGTCTCAGGATCAGAAGGCTCGAAATTACCAGTAGGATTGTAGACTATCAGATTGAGCATCGATAATGATCTCTTCCTGAACAGCTTCACGAGCTGTTCTGCACATTCTAAACTATCATTCTTCCCTTTGAGCATGATATATTCATACATGACTTTTCGTGAGGTTTCAGCTATATACCTATCAACAGCCTCAAGGACTTTCTCTAGAGGATATTGCTTATTGATCGGCATCAATTCATTCCTCAGCTCATCATTAGGAGCGTGCAAGGATATGGAAAGATTGACCTGCATATCTTCCTTGGTCATCATATCTATCCCTTCGACTACCCCACAAGTAGAGACTGATATCTTCCTGCTGCCGATATTGAAACAATTACCGTCATTGATCATCCTTATCGCCTTGAAGACATTCTCATAATTCAAGAACGGCTCTCCCATTCCCATGAAGACGATATTGGTTATTTCCTTTTCCTCCTTATCCTTCAGCATCCTGGCGAAGAATAATACCTGTTCGAGTATCTCGTGACTAGTCAGATTCCTTACTAATCCCATTTTTCCAGTCGCACAGAATACGCACCCCATCGGACAGCCTACCTGGCAAGAGACACACACGGTAGAACGACCCCCTTCATGCCTCATCAGGACAGTCTCGATCTTCTTTCCGTCGCTCAAGGTTATTAGAGCCTTACAAGTATTATTATCGTCAGAAACAAAAAGCTCACTATCGATATCCAAAGTACAAGAATCCTTGAGCTTCTTCCTGAACTCCAAAGAAAGATTAGTCGCTTCATCCCAATCCCTTATCAATTCCTTATAGATCGCCCTTAAGACCTGTTTCGCACGAAAAGGCTTCTCATCTACTAATAAATTATCTAATTCGTTTAAATTCATCTTATTCATCCTTATTTTCATAATCCAAGAACTTCCCTTCTTCAGCCTCCCCCTTTATCTTCTCTACCACCCCGATAAGTTTCCTAGTCCTTGTTGTCGAAACCTTTTCATATTGCTCGCTAACTTGCCTGACCCTGTTTCCCAGAGTATCCACCTCCACGTTATACTTATCGAACTCTATCTCAAAAGTCTTGATCAATTTGATGATATCGTAGATATTCTCCTGATATTTGAAATTCCTATAAGACTGGAAGACCATCCTCAATATCGCTGTAAAGCTGAAAGGTCCGGCCAATATCACCTTTTTCGCCATAGCCTCGTTCCAGACATCTCCCAGCTTGTCATATATGAAACTGAAGATCATCTCATTCGGGACAAAGAGGATGACGAAATCCACGGTATTCTCCTGGGGATTGATATAATCCCTGGTCGAGACCTCCTTTATCTTCTGCTTCACATCCTGAGAAAAATCCTTGAGGAACTTATCTTTCGACTCCTTATCCTCAGCCTCATTATATCTTATCAACGACTTATAAGGGAACTTGACATCTATATTGATCTTGGTCTTATCCGGCAGGATTATGGTGAAATCAGGCCTGCTCGAAGTAGTTTCCTGAGCTTCGTTGGCAATATAGTTCTCCCCCCTTACAAAACCGATGGTCTTCAGGAGATTCTCAGCGATCTCTTCTCCATACCTCCCTCTCATCTGATTATTAGAAAGCACATTCTTAAGATTATCAGTCGATTCTCTGAGTTCTCCAGTCAGAGATTTGTGCTCCTCGAGTATCGTCTTCAAGGAATTGAACTGACCTATCCTTTCTTTCTCTGAATCTTCAAGCTGTCTCTTGGTCTTATCCAATTCTACCCGCACCCTATCGATTACTTCTCGAACAGATTCCTTAGTCCCTCGATTATTCTCATCGATCAATTGCTTCTTGAAATCCAATTGCTCTATCAACCTCGTCCTTTCTTCTTTCATCATCTCATTGGTCTGCTTGATGGTATTATCAATGACTTTCTTCATTAAGAAATAAACGACCCCCAAGGAAATGATAAGGATTATTGCAAAAATTAAATACTCCATATTTAGATTATATTATCTTTTCTTGATGACAAAGACCTTGTCGCCATTATTCACCTTCCCATTGACCAGAATTGCCACTTCCTGGCCCTTTGAAGCGCTCTTCACGCTCTTCTCCTCAACCTCCATCGAAGAGACCTCCTGCTCGATGAAAGTCTTCGCCCCTTCGATCACGATCCTGTCTCCCAGTTTCAGTCCAATATGCTTCAGATCAATGGAAAAAGCCCCAGCTTTTGGATAGCAATGCTTGACATTTCCTACTAATTCCTTCTTATACCTCGATATATTATCAGCCTGATTATAACTTATTCCCTCTTTTCCAGGTTCTCCGAAATAGAAACCAGTTGAAAATCCTCTATTATATACATCTGTCAGATCCTCCTTCCATTTATTTACCTTGTCATCGCTGAAAGTCTTATCATAATAGGAATCGATCGCTTCTCGATAACACCTAGCCGTAGTCTCGATATATTTAGGATCCCTCCTCCTTCCCTCGATCTTGAAAGAATTTATTCCAGCCTCGATCAGTTCAGGGACGAACTCGATCATGCACATATCCTTGGCATTGAGGAAATACTTCCCCTCGCTCGCAAAACTATTTCCATCCTCGTCGGTCAGGAACCATTGCTTACGGCAAGGCTGGGCACAAGAACCGCAGTTTGAGGACTTCCCGATCAGATATGCTGACAATATACATCTTCCTGAAATAGCGACACACATCGCCCCATG
>JAQWEU010000053.1 GCA_028704755.1 Minisyncoccota bacterium
TCTTCCCTGGTTCGATAGTAGAAGTGATATCAGGATAGGACATGTCTTCCATAGCCTGCTTCCCTATTATGCTCTTGTAGAGATTGCTGATATCGTTCTTCCTCACAGCATCATTCGCTGCTGAACGGCTACCGGAGAGACCAGCGATGATGAAACCAGCCAGGATACCGATGATGGCTATGACGATCAATAGTTCAATGAGAGCGAAGCTTCTTCTTTGCATGTATTGTTTAAATGATTTATTAAATATATTTTAGCAAACAATTGCTTAATTTACAATTAGAAAATAAGGGTCATATTGTCCTATTCATTGGCCATCGTATTACAAGATTAAACCTTACTAATTATTTCCCTGAAATTTCCTCCAGCGAAGAAATAAAAATAATCTCTCCCTGCTTGTTACTTTCATAAATAAAATCCTTCAGGGCATTGCTAGTATACTTTGAATAATCACCTACTATGATGACTTTGAAATAGTAGTTTACGAATTTCTGAAGCATTTCTCCAGCAATACCCGTTTTTAAATCGAAAAACTCAGGAATGATGTTTTCCTGACGGATGATAATTTTTTTAACACCTAAGGGAAAACACCTTCCCATCAGATCCAATGCATCTTGAGCTTTTGACAGTTCTACCTCATTAGATATTAGCTCAACGATGACTTCCTCGCCTATTTTCATAGTTCTTAATTCCATGTAGATATAATAACATATAATAGTACCATATTGATATCAAGAATCACATTATGCACAATTGTTTGTTGACTTAGTGGGATATATTTACTAGAATCATCTTGCTAAAGTTTTTAGCAAAGTCTTCAAATCAAAGGCAAATACCTTATTAAAGATTTTAGGAGTTGTTCTATGACAAATTCAAAGAATTACAGGCATTCCTTAGCTTATGCTATCGAGCTTCTCAATTATAATCTTGAGAAGTTCATGGGAAATGACTGCCCCGCATGGTACAAGCAGATGTTCGTACTGTTCTTGATCCTGCCTTTCCTAATAAGGTTCGGGATTCCACTACTCGGAATAGATGCACAATTAGTCATGGCCAATGTTGGTCCTCTGCATATTGAAGCAGCTGCTTCTGCTATTGTAACTACCATTGTGATAATGCTTGAGGCAATAGTCTTTCTAGTGTTCAATGAGAAGCGAATGCCAGCTACGGCACCGATTCTATTCCTAGTCCCAATAACATTGATCGGGACAGGAGTGGTCTCGCCAAGTGGATACGTAGCTGAAGTCACCACTAATCTGTCAGTCCTGCTCCTAGTCCTTACTGTCGGAAGTACGGCCGCTAATCTGAAAGATCCGATCGGTATACCGGTAAGCATGATCATACAGAGATGGGGCAAGTCGCTTTACAAGATGGGATCAGCCATATTCCTACTGGGATTACTAGGCTCAGCCTTCCTTGACCAGGTAACAATGTTGTTCATAATGATCGGAGGGCTATCCAGTACTTATTATACTATTAAGAATTCTAGAGAGTTTTCAGATGAAGAACTCTCTTCGATCAATGGAGTAATAAGGATTCTGATATATGCTGCTTTCATGGGATCATTAATCGGTGGCACTGCGACTCCTATCGGAGAACCTCAGTGCTATAGGATTGCGGAAATACTAGGAATTACTGATTTCGGCAGTTTCTTTGCAATGATCTACATGATAACGATCGGCTGCGGATTGACTATCTTGATCGAGATATTGATGCTTATCAAACTCGGGGTCGGTGAATACCGATTCAAATGGCCTGATCCTGAAAAAGTATCAGCTATCTTAAGAGAAAACTCCTTGAATGTGCCTAATAGAGAAAAAGTCTCTAATCTCATACAGCTGGTTGCCTTCTTCATCTTTGTACTGTCTCTGCTGCTCCTTGCTGCATATATCAATATATTCCTCCTCGGCATGGTTGCCTTTGGTGGAATGATGATGCTTCAGGGAAAGAACCGAGAGCATTATATCAGTCATTCGACTGGAGAAGTCATAAACCTGATTCTCGTATTGCTGGCTCTTTATGGGGTTGCGGCTGCGCTTGCGCAACAAGGTATTATCCTATGGATAGTCCTGCAGGTACTGACAATGCCGTTCTTGATGCAGCTCCTTCTGATATTTGTCGTGGCAGGAATGATTTCCAGTTTTTCTGATAATGTCTTCGTAGCTACCATCATGGTTACAGCGCTGCTAATAGCTTTGAGTGCTGATGTAATCACTATGACGTCCTTTGTCAGCCTAACAATCGCAATGCTAGCTGGAACAACTCTATTTTCGTTCTTTTTACCTATCGGGAATGCTGGAGGATTATGCATACTGATGCATCAATTCTGTAATGAAGAAATCAATCTTGACTTCAAGAGGATGTTCTTGTTCGGACTCCCGCTCATACCGGTAATGGCTATTACTTCTTTAGTTATCATAACGATCGCTTTCTATTTCAATAATCCAGACATGAGTATCGTAAATCAGGAAACGATCATGCACGAAGTTGAAAATGCAATGACTCTTATCGGAAGTCATTAAAACAAAAGACCTTTTTTAAAGGTCTATTTTTTATTTAAAAATATTCTCTCTAATCCCTTATACTATTCATGATACCCAAATTGCCTTTTCTTTAGAATGTCATAAATAGCACTCGCTTCTTCTTCTGAGAGGAACAAATTCTTATTATTCGCAATCACATAATTCTGAAAACCTTTTCCTCCTATCCAGACGCCATGCCTAGGTCCTCTTATGGAGCTATCTATTTTTGCATTATTAAAAACTAAAATTGGTGTTACAAAATACTTTTTTCCTAAAACTGATTGAATGTATTCACTGATATACATTGCAGCGCTTTTAGCCTGGAAAATAAAATCCTTATCAATCTCCTTTCCATCTTTTAATAGTCTTCCATTGTACGAGATAAGCCCTTTATGCGCTTTCGTTTCTATTGTGAATATTCCTGTTTGGCAGATGCAGATATGATCAATATTTCCATATTTATACTGAAAATCATTTACTATGTGATATCCACAACCAAGCTTTCCTAGATGTTTCTGCGTTACCAATTCTGCACCAGCACCTCTACCCCATGTCATATAATTATTTTTAAACCTCTTATTTAAAATTCTTTCAAGTCCTTTAGCTAAAGTAACTACCATAAAAAAACATGTAATAGAATTTATCATTTTTTCTTGTGACTTTCCGCTAAAAATATTTACAAGCGATTCACATAGATAACAAATCAGTAAAATTACAAGAATTATCAAGCCTATGATTGCTAGATTTTTATTGATTATCTTATACTTGGTGTATGTATATGAACTTTTATTTGATGGTTCCTGCATTGACGTATAGATTACTTAATCAATCCCAACTCTCATTAAGATAAGATAACAAAAGGCCCTGTAATTCGCTCTTGCCAATAAGCTCTACTTCATTATAGCTTGCTAGATCAAGAGCAGCCCTAGTAAAATTAGAAGATCCGATAAGCATCACTTGATTGCAGTCATAATACTTCTTAGCAGCTACTGCTTCTTGCACGGCAGCGTTCCCAATATTACCACTATATCTCTTTGCCTGGACTAATATCCTTTGTCCATTCTTGTTGAGTATCAGATCTCCTCCTTGGTCACCTACACCACCAGGATGCTCAACGATATAACCCATTAATCCGTAAAGTCTTATCAGGAGATCCTCGAACTCTTGCCCACTCAATGATGAAAATTTATACTGCTTGGATTCAAAGCCACCCTTCATCAGCGTTTCTTCTCTGATATCAATATATTTCATCAGAACTAATTCAAGATCATCAACATCATTTATGCCTAAGCCTTTACATGAAAGGGTCTTTATGAATAATCTCATCTTATCAATATCAAATCCATAACCCATATATTTCCAGCTGCTTTTTCCTTTTTCTTTTCCGTATCTGTTTATGAAAGTACTTACATCCTCCGACAAGCCTAATCTTTCAGTGGCTTCTACCATTTCCTCCTTTTTCTTTCTTAAATGTAGCTGCCACCATACATAAATAATGAGAGTAAGTATCGCTAGCCCTAATCCGATATAAAAAGAAATCCAAAACTGGCTCTTATTGACTAACCATAAGTAGAAATAATAGATTGCAATAACAGAGAAAATGAATTCCGTGAGGCTTGTTTCTTGTCTTCTTGCCATTTCTTAATTTGATTATTGATTAGTAATATACTATATGTATTTTAATTTATTATATTACTAAATATCTTAAATTGGAATATATCTACTTAATATATTGTAAAATTTTTATTGTCCGAATCCAAGCTTGCCGTTCTGCTTATAGGCAGAGTTATCATCGGATCAGTGTGCCCTATATCAGCATTGAACAGTATTGGAAAATCATATCCAGAAAATTGCTCTTGTATCACTTCCAATAATGACGAAACTTCTTCCTCTGAATATCTGAATGGTCTACCTATCACCATTCCACTTATCTCATTAAAGACATTGCTCAGTTTCAGGTCGGTCAGATACGAGTCTATATCATATACAGACTCCCCCTTAGATAACTCTGGACCTTCTGGAATTTCCCAGAAGAATATTGATCCACTGAAGTCAGGCCAATATTCGGTTCCTCTCAGATGCATAAGAGAGGATATACAACCACCAATGAGCTTACCAGTACATACTCCGCCCTTAAGCCAGACATATCCATCATTCTTTCTCATGGTTCTTGATCTTCCGATATCCAACCCCTCGAACCAATCAAGGACTTCGTCAGTCCACTCCCCTGATGGCTCTATTTTTCCCATTGGATCATCGGACATGAGACACTTCCTGAAATATTCTTCAGTATAAGGAAGAATTGCTGGATATTCAGCGAATTGATTCATGACTGATGGTCCGTAATACGTAGTCATTCCTGTTTTCTGATGAATCGCTAATAACAACACTGTTATGTCAGAATATCCGAGAAATACTTTGGGATTTCTTCTTATCATATCAAAATCAAGATATTCCAATATCTGATTAGAGTGATTACCTCCTATGAATGAGAATATAGCATCAATACTATCATCTGCAAAAAATGCATTAATATCGTCAGCTCTTTCTTGAGCAGTTCCAGATTTATATCCTTTTACCTTCATGGCATTATTTCCTACTTTGGCCTTGAAACCCATCCTCTCTAATGCCTTGATGCCACGAATAGCTCTATCCTGAACTAATCCTGCTAAAGGAGCGGAAGGACTTACGATGCCTATAGTACTACCTTCTGATAATTTTTTCATTTTTCCTTGCTTGTTATTAGATTCATCTTATTATTACTTCTATTTTGCCCTTTTAGACGGAATTAGTCAAAACATTATGAGGTTATTCAATCCGTTTATTGTATAAAAAATAGGGTGATAATCTATCAACCCTTAGAATGCGATCTCTTCGATCTCGAAGTAATTACCTAGAGCAAGGACTTCTACTTCGAAATATCTTGAAAAGACCATGCCCATTTCCTCTGCTTTCTTGTTACTGGTATGGATCATCCTGATATACGGACGAGATTCCCCTGCCAGGTCAAATACCTTTGAGTCGATGAATGTTATGACGGTGTCATCAACTTCATCTGGAAAATTTTCCTTGACGATATTGACAATCTTGTCGAATACCGCTTTTTTAGTGAATCCATAGACTTCAATATTTGGCATATACTTTCCTCCAATATCGGCTTCTTTTATTTACAATAAAATGTGGATATTGTCAACTCAAATAACCTGAATTCTAGTTTGAAGCTCCCTACATTTAAATATTAAAAAGCCATTGCTTTTTAGGGTATAATTAAAATGATCAAATAACAATTAAAACCCAAGGCAATGGCTTATCATCATCTTAACATAAGAGAACGATTTAAAATAGAAACATATCTCGATTCAGGAATGAATAAAGCAGAGATATCAAGAAGATTAGATAGGGATTACAAGACCATATTAGAGGAGATAAAAGAAGGTTCTTATCCCGATGGCAGATATAGTGCTCAGCATGCTCAATTAATAGCAGAAAGAAAAAGGAAAGACGGGAAAAGGAAGTCCAAGAAACTGATCAAGGATGATGAACTCAGGGAATATCTGATAGTAGGATTAATGGATGACAAATCCCCTGATCAGATTATGGGTGAAAGGAAGAATCAAGGAAAGAGCAGTGTCTCGAATGAGACCATATATTCTTTCATCTATACTGAAGATAAGAGATTGATCCAATATCTGAGACAGAAGAAAGGTAAGTATAGAAGACGCT
>JAQWEU010000054.1 GCA_028704755.1 Minisyncoccota bacterium
CTGTTACTACTGCCCCAGGGGTTCCTAGTGTCTCTGGAAACTCCTCATCTTCTAGCTCCATCGATCTGACCTTCTCTCTTCCTTATTCATCAGACTCTGTGTATATCCGTTATCGTCAAGGGCAACCGGCTCCATCCAGTATGGCTGACGGAAGTCCTATCGGTAACCAGACAGTTACTCCATATGTCCATACTGGACTTAACAGCAATACGGAATACTGTTATTCGGTCTGGGCATACAATACCCTTACTTCTCTTTATTCAGATACTCCGGCTACTGCTTGTGCTACCACTCTCATCGCGACTCCGGCTGTGCCATCCTTGTCCGTATCGGCTCTGAGTTCTTCTTCTGTCTCGATCACTTACAACCTGCCAACCAATGCTGCCAGGACAGAGATAGTCAGGATCAATCCTGCTAATACTTGGACACAGACTTCAGGAACATCGATTACTGATTCTAGTTTATCCCATTCTACGGAATATTGTTACAAGGCTAGGAGTTGTAATTCCCAGGATGCTTGTTCTGCCTATTCTGTTGATAAATGTGCTACCACTCTCATCGCGACTCCGGCTGTCCCATCTCTTTCTGCTGTAGCTGCAAGCTCTTCTTCGATCACTGTCACTTACAACCTGCCAACCAATGCTGCCAGGACAGAGATAGTCAGGATCAATCCTGCTAACACTTGGACAGAGACTTCAGGGACATCTTTGACCGATTCTAGTCTCTCTGCTTCTACTCAGTATTGCTATAAGGCCAGAAGCTGCAACTCTCAGGATGATTGTTCTAGTTATACCGCTGACCAGTGCGCTACTACCTTGATACCTACTCCATCTGCCCCATCTCTTTCTGCTGTAGCTACAAGCTCTTCTTCGATCACTATCACTTACAATCTTCCAGCCAATGCTGCCAGGACAGAGATAGTCAGGATCAGTCCTGCTAATACTTGGTCTCAGACTTCAGGGACATCCCTGACCGATTCAGGTCTTTCTTCTTCTACTCAGTACTGTTACAAGGCTAGGAGCTGCAACTCTCAGGACTCTTGCTCTAGTTATACTGCTGACCAATGTGCTACTCCATATGTGATCCCAGCTGTTCCGACGATCAGCGTCGCCGTAGCTTCTTCTACTTCTAACACTGTTACGTATAATATTCCTTCTGGTGCGACCAGGACTGTCGTGACTAGGGTTTCTCCTGTATATGCTTGGACGCAGACCAGCGGGACGACCCTGACTGATACTGGACTCACTTCAGGAACGCAGTACTGCTATAACGCTAAGAGCTGTAGTGCTACCAGTGACGCTAGCTGTTCTGCTTCTTCAGGGAATTCCTGTGCGACACCGTTATCAACATTAGGTAGCCAATCGGATCCAGGAGCTTCTTGCTTAGCGATCAAGAATGCGGGAATCACCACTAGTGGAACATATTATATAAACCCAGGGGGTACAGCCTTTATGGTCTATTGCGATATGACGACCGCTGGGGGAGGTTGGACGATTATTTTCAGATCTTCTAATCCTTCTTCTTGGGGAGGTGCTTCTGGTACTCCTGGAACTAGTTCGTGGGCTATCAATATGACGAATAGAACACCTGCCTTTACTAATGTTATGGTCAGAAGAGTTAGTGATTCTCAGTATAAGATAATAACGGTTGCCTCTTCTTCTAATATTTATACCAATATCGGCGGAACCGATGGGGGGTCTACCAGTATGACGTGGAAAGGTGTTCCAGAGTATAATTATGGAGCATATCGTTTTGGGATGTTATACGTGTCAAATACTTGTGGTTGCGCCCAAGGGACAGTTTCTATTGCTGATTGTTATTACACTAGCTGGGGATTTGGACATCTTCATAATATAAATTCGGGACAGGGATATGCTTTCAACAGTTGTACGAACCAAGGAACAATGGTTCTTGATATCGGGATAAGATGATCCGCTATCGTGCATGCCATGAGGATCAGTCGGAAGATTAGGCTAATCAAAAAATATCCTGATATTCATAGGAAATAACACCAGGATAATAATATCTTTAGATTGAGGAGCATTGAACCGTGTACAACTTAATAGGCAATTTATAGTAGAATTTAATAAAGTTGAATTAATATTGTAAATATATGGATATTTTCAAAATACCTCCTATGGAGAAAGATGAATATGATCGCCTGATCCATGATAACTATATCTGTCGCATTGCCTTCCGAGGGGATAGTTTTCCTTATATCGCCCCTTTCCTTTATAGTTTTGATGGAAAATATCTCTATTTCTTACCGACCCGTTATGGTCGCAAGATAGATTATTTTCATAAAGATCCACATGTTTCAGTAGAGATTGAGTATTACTCCGATGATTTTTCTGCTTACAAATTCGTTAGCTTGCAAGGTACGCTGGAGGAAGTCATAGAGAATGACGAAAAGCAAAGAATAAGGTCAGAATTCATTAGTTTGATCAGGGAAAGAAAATTATCTTCTAATGTATTGGCTGCGTTAGGCTATATGGAGAGTGATCCTCTTGAAATTATTATCCAAGAAGATAGGAATATGGTATGGTGCCTGACGGACGTGAAAGAGATTATTGCCCTCAAGAATACCCAGTCCTTGCCAGCCAATACAGATAATAAATGATTCTTAACGGGTTTAATACTGAATTTCGATTAATTTCTTATGAAACCGGTTAAAAAAATAATAATCAATCTCATTAAGGCAGGGCGCATATTTAATAGTAAGTTATATACAATCATAAAACACGGTAATTCCGTGTTTATGTATTTAGCTTAACCCTAATTATTTGTGACCAGTACGTTTGTATTGGTTATGTTCACGTTACCCGATTGGTCAATAGACTCTATGATGTAATAATACTTCGTGTTCGGGGATAATCCAGATATGGTTATGCCTTGGGATGATGCATAATTATTGACTGCCATGACTGATCCTCCAGAGATTGTCGGCTCCGTAAAGCTCCGAGTATTTTCTATCATGGAAAACGGCATCGTGCTGTAGAAGATTTTTCCTTTGGCCATTTCGTTCGTTGACCAGCTGAATGTAGCAGTCTTATTTGTCTTATCTGCATAGCGATTGTATATCGCAGGAGCGTATATATCGACCCCTCTTCCAGCATTTATTACTTCATTCATCTTTGCGAGAGTCACTGGACCCACTGATCCTACTGGTTGTATGTCATAGGCTAATTGGAACTGGGAAACTGCCTTAGCAGTAAGAGAACCATAATATCCAGTAATCAGGCCTTCAGGATATATGTTCTTATTAGAAGCAAGGAACGTTTGTAGGTCAGTTACGTCCTGACCCCTTGAGCCAACATACAAGATGTCATTGATCGGCTGGAATTGTGCAGCATCAGCGTAATTCGCATTTAGCAAAAGGAAAGATGCTTGGAGTAGTAAAGACACAACCAATACTAATATTTTCTTATTTTTAATATTGTACATAGTTGCAATTCTTATGATTAGTAAAATAAGCCGTCGACCTTTTTGCCGACCATTCGGCCTTCATATATCCTGACGTTCTTGGAGCATATTTATTACAGTAAGCCCATATTATCACCGTTTTATCTATAGGAATCATATGGAGCTGTTGTGGAAGGAACAGGAAATATATAATGCTGTGAGGGAAAACAAAGACATCCCATTCGCCATATGCTATAATGAATTTGTAGATATTCTAATAATTAAGAAATTTTTTAAAGTGTTTTCTAAAAATAATATGAATAAACCAACCCTACTAATCATAACCTTCGTCATTATCGTCGCAGCCTTTTTCCTTTTTGGTTCCTCAGAAAAAAAAGATTCAACAATGAAGGAATCTAAGGTCATCCCTGCTTCAGAAAATCTTGTCTTCAAGAAGGTCTCATCTGAAGATGCTGTGAAACAGCTCATTAATCATGATATAGATGTCTATCTAGGAACTCTATCTCCTGATGATGCAGCTCGATTGAAGGATTCGAATATTAATATATATACAGCACCATCCCAGTACTTCGGCCTTGATTTCAATCCCGCTCCTTCAACAAAAGACACTATAAACCCCTTTTCAGTTAAGGAGTTCAGATTTTCGGTCAATAATCTGATAAATAAGCAGGAGATTGTCGATACTATTCTGAAAGGATATGGCGCTCCTAGGAAAATATCAATTTTTGACTCTAGTCCTGACTATGATCTTGTAAGGGATATCGTAGACTCATATGATTTGTCATATGACCAGACTGTTGCAATGGATAAGATGAATACTGTCATGCTCGGATTAGGAGCAGTCAAGAATGAGGGGAAGTGGTATTTCAAGAACAAGCCAGTAGTCCTTAAGGTAGTCATATACAACGGGACTGCATATGGAGAAGTGAAAGAAGTAGGTGAATATGTTGCCATGCAATTCGAAAAGATTGGATTTGATGTAGAAAAGATATATTACGATAATTCCAAGGACACTGTCCTTAGTCAGGATCCGAAAGATTTAGCATGGAATATAAGGATCGATACGGCGATCTATTACAGTGCCTCGAAATATGATGACTATAGTATCATATATCAGGCTCCATTTATGAAGGGGCTTTCAGGGAGCAGTAAGGAAGGAGCATGGAATTATGAGAATGAGAAACTGGATAGCATCGGCAAGAAATTATTCGATGGAGATTATGCTGATGAGAAAGAATGGGTATCTTTATTGAGGGACGGCACTAAGGAAGTGATCGATAATGCTTACTCAATTCAATTAGTTACCAAGAACCAGATATTCGCTGCTGACAAGGATGTTAAAGGGATCAATCCTAGTAAGTATGTCGGGATTAGGGAGCTTCAGAATTTCAAGAGCATGTATGTTCCTGGTAAAGATAGGGTAATCATAGGGACAAAAGAGACTTACAAGAAAGATGACCCTTTGAATTACTATTGGTTTGCTACGAACATCTATAGGATGGACATCAAGCAATGCCTAAGAGATTTTGCTGGCTGGAACAACCAGAATACTTTGGAATACGAAGATAATAGATGGGGCTCAGAAATCACTACTGCTGGTCCAAAAGGGAAGCTGGACATTCCTTCTGATGCATTCATGTGGAATTCAGCCCAGCATAAATGGATCAATCTCGGACAAGGATCATCAGCGACGACAAAAGTTACTTTTGATCTTTCAAGATATATCGGCACTAAATGGCACGACGGTTCTATCATTTCTTGGTCCGACATCCTATACTCCCTATATGCTGATCAAGAATCTGTTCACAATGAGAAATGGGCCTCTATTGCTGAGATGGATGCGGAAAGCATCAATAAGATAAAGGCATTCAGGATAGTTGACGATAAGCATCTTGAGGTATATATCGATGCTTGGCATTTCAATAAAGGAATGATTGTCAGCCAAGCCTCATTCACTCCTAATGACTGGCTATTATACGCAGGAACGAATAAGATCATCTATGAAGATAATTCCATGATGAACAGCGCTTCTAATGGGAATAAATATAATGTACCTGCGATGAACTTGCTGAACAAGGATCATGTCAGCAAGGTGCTTGAGAAGATCAATGGATTGAAAGCCGATGAATTCTCTTCAATATTTACAGTAGGAGATAAGAATTACCTCACTGCTTCTGAGCTGGATGACAGAAGGAAGAATATCGGCATCTGGGCAGGCAAGTACAATAACCTGATTATTACAGATGGCCCTTTCTATTTAGATAGTTATGATAATGAGAATGAGGCCGTCTATTTGAAGGCGAATAGGAATTCTGGATACACCTTTTCTAAATAACAGATAATGCTCCTTATAGTGTCTAGGAATATTTTCGACAGAGCAGATTAATAAAAAAAAGAATTGCTTAATGCGATTCTTTTTAGTTTGTAAAACATTACATTCTTTGTTAAAATGTATTCAATAATTCATTTAAATATCACATGCAACGAAGAGCCTTCACTCTCATCGAACTATTGATCGTCATAGCCATCATCGGCATCCTGGCTGGTTTCATCATCGCCGGCTTGTCCGGTAGCCGTTCAGCAGCGAATGATGCTGTGAGGAAGAACGATATCAGCAATCTCTACAAGAGCATAATAGGGAAGCAGGCTATGGAAGATATGT
>JAQWEU010000013.1 GCA_028704755.1 Minisyncoccota bacterium
AGTGCGGATCATCGAACGGCGGAACATTTACTACTATTCCTACAACAGGACTATGTAATTCAGGAACGCCAAGTAGTGTTTTTGGAACAGGACCTTGGACTTGGACTTGCACAGGATTGAACGGAGGAACAACTTCTTCGTGTAGCGCTAGTAAGACTCCTGACCCAATCAACGGACAGTGCGGATCATCGAACGGCGGAACATTTACTACTATTCCTACAACAGGACTATGTAATTCAGGAACGCCAAGTAGTGTTTTTGGAACAGGACCTTGGACTTGGACTTGCACAGGATTGAACGGAGGGGGTACTTCTAACTGCTTTGCAAGTAAGACTCCTGATCCAGTTAATGGTCAATGCGGAACTTCTGACGGTGGAACATTTGGCACCATTCCTACTACTAATTTATGTACAACGGGAACTGCTACTACTGTAAGTGGCGCTGGTCCATGGTATTGGACATGTCAGGGTGCTAATGGGGGAACAGCCGCTTCTTGTAGCGCTAGTAAGACTCCTGATCCAGTTAATGGCCAATGCGGAACTTCTGACGGTGGAACTTTTGCTACGATTCCTACTACTAATTTATGCACAACTGGAACTGCTTCATCTGTCTCCGGTTTAGGACTTTGGACTTGGACTTGTGCGGGATTGAACGGAGGAACAACTTCTTCGTGTAGCGCTAGTAAGACTCCTGATCCAGTTAATGGCCAATGCGGAACTTCTGACGGTGGAACCTTTACTACGATTCCTGCTACTAATTTATGCGCAACTGGAACCGCTACTACTGTAAGTGGCGCTGGTCCATGGTATTGGACATGCCAGGGTGCTAATGGGGGAACAGCCGCTTCTTGTAGCGCTAGTAAGACTCCTGACCCAGTCAATGGGCAATGTGGGGCATCTAATGGAAGTGCCCTTACTGGTATTCCAACACAAAGTCTTTGCGCATTAGGAACACCTTCAGTTGTTTCTGGTACTGGTCCTTGGACTTGGACTTGCACAGGATTGAATGGTGGAACTACTGCTTCTTGTAGTGCTACAAAGGTAACGAATGGACAGTGTGGAACTTCTAATGGTGGAACCTTTACTATTGCACCAGTAGCAGGATTATGTGCTTCAGGCACTCCTACTTCAGCCGCATGGAATGGATATAATTGGGCATGGGCCTGTCAGAGCTGTGACGGAGGAGCTACAGACTTTTGTTATGCATATAGACCAGCAAGTGAGGTCTGCGGAGCTTCGAATGGAGGAACCTTTGATACTGCTCCGATAACAAATCTATGCAGCGTTGGAATAGCTTCAGCTGTTTCTGGCACTGGTCCATGGTATTGGACATGTAACAATAGTCAAGGATTAGCCGTTGGTTCTTGTAGCGCCAATAAATCACTTCAAGCCTTATCGATGAAATTATTCTCTTCTAATACGTGCGAGTGTGAAAAAAATCAATCAGTATTGAAATCTTCCGCAATGGATTATTTCTCTACGATAGCGAAAAATAATTCAATAACATCTAATCCGATAGTCAGGATAGTCGGAGCAAGAGAAGTTAATCCAGGACAATCTATCACCCTGAGAAGTGTCGTTACTGATTACACTAATACTAAACTGACATATTATTGGTCGTGTACTGGAGGAACGATATCTAATGTGAATGAGCTTAGTCCAAAGTATACAGCTCATACTGGTCCTAATATTCTAAAGAATAACGTTTGTACTCTTATGGTAAGGAATGGAAAAGGAGGAATTACTACTAAGAGCGTAAACATTACGATCAGGTAATGAATCAGCAAGGACATTGTCCTTGCTTTTTTATTATGTTCATTATTTATCTAGTAACGGAACTGATTAAATGATAACATTCAGAATAAGGATAATTGTAAATAAAATCCAAAAATATGGAAAATAAAGAAGAAGATTATTTTGAAGAACAAGGCTCAGGGAAGGGGATGACCAGCCCTGAGAATATAAGCGATATCCAGTTCGAGATCGAGAAAAGGGGTTTGGATAAGGATAAGAAAGATTATGATTTGAATATTAGCAGTAAGGAAGAAGCAATTAATTATTTCAAGGACTTCATATATGATGGGGATGTGTTGAAGGCAAAATATATCCAGAAGAATTTCAGTATCAATAAGGAAGAGCTGGACGAGATATTACTTACAGAATTCAAGTTCGCCCTTTCTAATGGAGATATATATAAGGCTATCAATATCAAGGAAGAGTTTGATCTGTCAGACGATCTTTTTACTGATAGGGAGATACAGGAAATTGCGTTAGGCGGTCTTAAGAATGCTCTTATCTCTAAAGACATTGCTTTTGCAAGGATCATCAAAGAAGCTTTCTCTCTAGAGAATAATGAAATATCTGCGGTTGCTAAAGATGTTATAGAAAGCCTCATAGAGAATAAGGATTACGAAAATCTTGAAGAGATAAAGGACAATTTCCTCAAGGATAGCGGACTGTTTGATAATATCCCAGGAGCCGAGAATGAACCAGAAACAGAAGAACATTTTCCTGAGAATGAAAAAGCAAAGGAGGAAGCAAAGAAAGCGTTCATCCATTATCTGTCGAAGGGAGATATATTGACCGCCATAAAGATAAAGAAATCATTCTTTTCAGGAGAAGAAGTTGATAAGGATGAAGCTAGGGAAGCTGCTATCCAAGGAATGAGGAGTTGTCTTGAAGGCGATGATGTAGTGAAAGCTACATACATAAGGAAGGAGATGGAAGTTCCGCAAGAAGGATTTGAAGATATGGTCACGAATAAGTTCATCGATTATCTGTCTGGAGGAAATATCTACGGAGCCCTGAATCTCAAAGAAGAGTTCGGATTAGCGGAAGAGTTATTGGAAGAAGAAAGAGTGATCGAGGCTGCTGGAAAAGGATTCAGCAATGCTCTCTTGAAAGGGGATATAGGCTTTGCTAAGATCATCAAGGAAATCTTCTTGGCAAGCTCGTCCGAGGCCGTCAGGGTCGCTGAAGAATTCTATGACCACTATACGGTCAAGGGGGAGATCGAAAAGGCTAATGAGATAAAGGACAGCCTCATGGCTTCTTGAATCATAATAAAGATAATAAAAAATTATGAAAAAATATATTTATATAATTACTGCTCTTTTAGCTATTCCAGGGTTTTTCGTTTCAGCAATGACCTTCAAGTCAGGAGATAACATTGCCGAGAAGGACTATATAGATGACAGTGCATTTTTTACTGGCAAGAACATAACCATTGATTCTGATATAAATGGTGACCTATTCGTATTCGGCGATAAGGTCGTCGTTAATGGTAAGGTCAATGGGGATATCATAGGAGCTGCAGGAGAACTGGTTATCAATCAGGAAGTCCAAGGGAATCTAAGATTCGCTGGAAAGACCATAGAGGTGAAGAACAATGTTCTTAATAACGTTACCATAGCCACTGAAACATTCAGCGTGAGGAATGGTGCTAGGATGGGTAGGGACGTAGCAGTTGCCGCGAAAGATGTTACAATAGAAGGAAGTATTGATGGTATGTTGGATATCGCTAGTTCCTCTGCTGATATAAAAGGAAGGATAGGGAAGGGACTCAATTTTTATTCTGATGCCAGTGATACGGAAGGGGTGACCATATCCCCTGAAGCAGTAGTCAACGGAGACATCAATTACAATGCCTTTGGAGATGTCAAAGGAGTAGAAGCTGGAAAGAATGTCCTAGGGAATGTCAACAAAAAAGTCCCAGTCGCCGAAGAGACTAGTGCTGGCGAAAAGGCCTTTGCCTTGATAGGATTCTTAGTCTCGTTAGTATTGGTTATTTACGTGATCATTTTTGTCGGAGGCAGGAATGTGAAAGACATCCAGAAGGCTATGATATCCAATCCTTCTAAGGCAACAGGACTAGGGGCAATAATGATATTCGGACTGCCTATCCTCAGCCTTGTCTTTATAATAAGCGGGTTCGGGATGTTCTTGGGATTCGTAGGGATTGTCATCTGGCTACTCCTGATCCCCTTCTCGATCCTTCTTTCAGTAATAGCTTTCGGGGAGGTGGTCGCTACTAAGATAAGGAATAATATCTCCGGAAAGATATACTACACCTCGCTAATCGGTATAATACTTTCATTCATAATCTTCAAGATCCCATTATTAGGATTCTTGATGATAGTATTCTTCATGTGGTGGGGTAGTGGAGGGCTTCTAGTCAAGTTTATGGAAAGCCGAAGTGACGATATAGTGATAAGGAAGAAGGAGATCGATATCATCGAGGAGAAAAAGGAAGAAGAGCAGAAGGACGATGGAAAAAAAGAGTAATATAAAAGCAGGAAATATTTTCCTGCTTTTTTACTCCTTGTATTTTGTCATAGCTTTCTCTTTGCCTATCTCGCATCTGTTTCCCCAGGCATCAAGCAGCTTGTTACTCTTCAGTACGCAGACAATCTCGCAATTGTTCGGGCATCCTCCGCATTCGAATCCAGTGGTCTTGAATTCCAGATCCTTTATCGTGAAGTCGAAATCGATCTCTCTGTCGGACTGTTTGGATAATATGGCCACTCCTATCGCTCCCATCAGATGACCATACTCATCTACCATCACATCGCTTCCAGTTATCTTCTCAAAGGACTTGAGTACTCCTATGTTCTTACTGACTCCTCCTTGGAAGATGATAGGAGCTTCGATGTTCTTTCCCTTGCCGACATTGTTCAGATAATTATTCACGATCGAGTCGCATAATCCAGCGATGATGTCTTCTTTTGAGTGTCCTATCTGTATCTTATGGACCAGGTCAGATTCCGCGAACACCGTGCATCTGCCAGCTATCTTTGAAGGCCTTGTTGCTCTTAGGGCGTATTCGCCGAAATCCTCTACGGGTATTGCTAACCTCTTTGCTTGGGAAGAGAGGAAGGATCCTGTCCCTGCGGCACAAAGAGTATTCATAGCATAATCGACTACGACCCCGTTGTCGATTATTATTATCTTGCTGTCCTGTCCTCCGATCTCGAAGATGGTCCTTACGTCAGGATGGAATCTCAATGTCCCGATCGCATGCGCCGTTATCTCATTCTTTATTATCGTGGCGCCGAAGATAGTTCCTATCAGCTCTCTAGCAGATCCAGTAGTTCCTAATCCCGATATCTTTATTGATTCGTCTGATCCGTTCTTGAGTTCCTCTATGACTTTTTTTGATGCATTGATAGGGTCTCCTTCCGTCCATAGATAAGAATGAGATATGACATTATCTTCTTCATCGATGATTACTCCTTTTGTAGATATCGAACCGATATCCAGGCCGATGTAATATTTTTTATCCATATTTTTGTTTTTTCATTATTAATAAGTCATAGAAAGCTTCGAGCCTTGTCTTCACCCCTGTCTCTGATGTCTGCGAATCGAAGCTGAAGTATATTATCGGGAACTTGTAATCGCTTGAAAGCTTATGGAGAGGGGACATGGCATTCACTTCAGGAATGCATCCGAACGGTTTTACATGGATAGCTCCATCGAATCCAGTCTTCGCTAGGCGGTGAGCTAATCCGACAGTCTCTGTTCCATGGGCTCCAGTATCATTCCTTAGATAAGGATAAGCTTCTTTGAGGAATCCTTTCATCACTCTCTTGTCGAGGAATAGATCGCATAAGGTATTGGAAAGGCTGGAGTGCCTGTGGACTTCGATTCCTTTTTCGGCCAACTGTTTTTCTACGAAGAAATTAGAGAACGGCTCCATGACGACATAGACTTCTCCTAGTATTCCTACTCTTATGGGGTTCTTTGGCTTATTGATCCTGACCGCTTTCATCTTCTTGAGATATTCTCTTCTGATCCTATCAATATCGAATGGATTCTTTGCTTTATTGAGGTCTGATAGGAAGACCTTGAACATGTTCTCTAATTCTCCTTTGTTCTCTTCGAAGCCCACATTCAGACGTATATATTCTTCAGTCTCATCTATTGCTCTTATCTTTAGGAGGGCTCTGCCGAATGCCTTGAAGATAGTGAATAAAGAGGCTTCAGGATTGATCTTCTGCAGCGCTTTTCCTAATCTTAATGGATTGTAGTCATTAGGGAATTTGAAGAATTCGAATTGGTATCCTAGTTTTTTCAATATCTCTTCTTGGACCTCTCCATAATATCCGAACCTGCAGCCTCCTCCTGCCTGGATTATGTAGTTAGCCCCCTTATCAAGAGCTTCTATATAATTTCCCAGATTGTACTTGAACGGCACGCAAGCTGATTCTGGACTATATTTTGATCCTAGCTCTATCGTCTTCTTCGTGATCATCGGGGTATGGACGATATCTCCCAATGGCTCCACTAGCTCTTTCAGGGCAAGGAAATAATTTCCCCACTGAGGTATGGCAATTTTTTTCCGATTACTTTTTTCCATTTTTTGTTTTCTTAATTTTTAAAATATCTGCGAAGCTTTCCAGTCTCGTCTTCAGTCCTGCATCTCCCTCTAGCTCATCCAAGGTTATCACGCTTATGGGCAAGTCATTGATCTTGTTCTGGCAAAGGTTTATCACTAGGGCATCCGGCCCGCAAGGGAAGACCATGAGGAAGACTATTCCATCGATCTTTTTCCTATAGAATTCTATTCCTCCTAAGAGCTCCTTATTGTATGTCCAATAAAGGTCATGAGATATTTTTTCTGATAGCTCCATCACTTTTTCTGTCGGAGCTATGTCTGCATATATCACCTCGATATCTTGGCTCTTCAGATAAGCGCTGATAGGTTTTCCGAGCAGGGCATCATAAGTCGTATACGGATGAGAGACTATCAGTACAGTAGGTTTCTTGCTGTCATTATTTTCTATCTGTATCAATTGGTCAAGCAGTTCTTTTCTTTTATGCCTCTTCTCTTCATTCTTTGCGTATCTGTATGCGCTGATTATTTTGAATATGTTCTTTTCGAATTTAAAGAATACCTTGATAAGGTTCCATAATTCAGAATCGATCTTTGTCGCATCAATATCATATTCGATTATCCTTACATCATCGAAAGTGTTCCTGACGATATCTCCCAACCCCATGAACTTGGTGCAGAGAGATTCATTCTTCCGTAGCGAGACTATCCTCGGGATGAATATATGATCTGCTCTTGATAATAGCCACTCAGTGTGACCAAGGTATAGCTTTAAGGATAAACAGCTCTCATCGATCGCTAGAGTGGTCCCTTTCTTCAGTATCTCCTTATTGGTCTCTGGACTTACTACTACTTCGAACCCTAGCTTGTTCAAGAAGTTCTCCCAGAAGACATGGTATTTATGGTAGAGCATGGCTCTCGGTAATCCGATCTTTATCCTCGTCATTGTTTGTATATTTACGATTGATTATAGTTATCATTTTCCATTTTATTTATTGTCACGTCAAACAACTTGTTAACAATTCATTAATTATACATTAATCCGCTGAATATGCCTAAAATCGTCTAAATAAAGGCATAAAACAGTCATTTTGGGACTGAAGCCATCATACCCTTTGCAATATTTCGAAATATTTAGTAAAATAGCAGAAAGAGATGATTGAAATCCAGAACCTGAACCCAAATTTTAAAAGGATTGATAAGAAATTGCTCATTGAAGTCGCTGGATTTGTCTTGAAGAAAGAAAAGGTCAGGAAGGGGGTAGAGATATCGATTGTTATCATCAGCCCTGAGGAGATACAGAAGCTTAATAAGAATTATCGGAAGAAGAATAAAGCGACAGATGTTCTTTCCTTTGGCTCTATAGACAACTTCTATAGCAAAGAAGATTTCATGCTGCCAGAGATAATCATTTGCCCAGAGGAAGTGAAGAAGAACTCAGAAGAGTATGGCATATCCTTTAAGAAAGAATTAGTGAAAGTCGTAATACATGGAATCCTCCATCTTCTTGATTTTGATCACGAGAAAGGTGAAGAAGAAGAGAAAGCGATGTTCGATAGGCAAGATAAATATCTTTCAATATTTTTTAAATAAGAAGTAAAACAAAAAAACAAAATGACAAAACCTCAATTAGTAACAGGCATTGATATTGGAACAGATACGATAAAGATCCTTACGGTTAAGAAGAATATTGATACTGGAGATATTCAGGAAGTTTTGTTTTTTGACAAGGTCAGATCCGCAGGAGTGCAGAAGGGAAGGATCCAGAATCCAAATGAAGTAGGGAAGAAGATACAGGACCTGATCACTAAGGCAGAGAGGAAGTTCGATGGAGAGAAATTGGATGAGATATATGTGAACATAAATGGTAGCAGGGTGGAGATGATCCCTAGTCAGGAAACCATCCTAGTCGCAAGGGCGAATGGGAAAGTCACTATCGAGGATGTCGAACGAGCCATCGTCCAGGTCCAGGAAAAGATCGCTCCCAGTCTGACCAATAAGGAGATATTGAGCGTTTATCCTAAGGAATGGATATTGGATGAAGAAGGGGATATAAAGAATCCAGTCGGACTACAAGGTTACAAGCTCAAGCTTGATGCCTTGGTCTCGACCTGTTTCTATACTGATAAGGAGAACATCGCCCAGTCATTAGCTATTGCTGATGCCGACTGTGACGAGAATAGCATTATTGCAAGTACGATTGCTGATGCCAGAGCCATCCTATCTCCAGAATTGAAGGAGTTGGGGGTAGCCATCGTCAACATAGGTTCTGGAACGACCAGCGTAATCGTTTACCAGGAAGGTAAGTTGGTGAACTCAGTCATCTTCCCTTTAGGGTCCTCTAATATCACTAATGATATCGCTATCGGTTTCAAGACGGAGATCGAGATCGCAGAAAAGATAAAGCAACAGTTCGGTTGCTGTTTTGGCGATGCCCGGAATATCAATAAGAAGAAGATCGATTTTGATCTCGATCAGGGCTCTAGAAAGAACTACCAGGATGACGAAGAAGTCTTCAGGAAGAAGATAGAGATAGACGGAAGGCCGAAGAAGAAGGTTGTGCCGGAGAAAGCCAAGAAGCCCCAGAATTGTTTCTCTTTCTATGAAAGGGATTTGAAGAAGATAATAGAAGCAAGGGTCAATGAGATCCTTGAGCTCACGGGCAAGGAGATCAGCCGGTCAGTGAGGTCTGGATCCCTCCCTGGAGGAGTCATCATTGTCGGAGGAGGAGCTAAGCTGCCAGGAATAATAGAGATGGCAAAGAGGGAATACAATCTTCCATGTCGTATCGGCTACGCGAAGAATTTCTCTGGACTGGACAAGGATCCATCTCTTGTAACTGTTTGCGGGTTAGTCAGCGACGAGCTCGAGAGCGAAGATTCCGGGCCAGTCTCATCAGGGTCTTCAGGAGGCATAATTAAGAAACTGGTAGATATATTTAAAAACTTTATTCCTTAAAAAAAATGACAAAAATAAAAGTGATTGGAGTCGGTGGAGCAGGCTGCAATACGATTGCCAGATTAGTTCAGAGCAACATAAAGAATGCTGACCTGATCAGTGTCAATACCGATGCCCAGGATTTGCAAAAGAAAGATGCTCATTTAAAAATAAAGATAGGGGAGAAGCTTACCAATGGATTAGGTTCTGGTATGAAACCGGAAATCGGGAATCTGGCCGCTAAGGAAAGCGAGAAGGAATTAGAAGCAGTCATGAAGAATTCGGACATCATCTTCTTAGCAGCTGGACTCGGAGGTGGTACCGGATCCGGGGCAATGCCAGTCATTTCAGAGATCGCTAAGAGATTAGGGATCCTGACGATCGGAGTAGTCACCTTACCTTTTTCTTTCGAAGGGAAGAAGAGGAAGAAGATAGCTCTCAATTCACTGGAAGAGATAAAGAAGAATATCGACACCTTAGTAGTCATTCCTAATGATAAGTTGACAAGTATTATTCCTCCCAAGGCAACGATAGACTATGCTTTTGAAAAATGTGATGACCTCTTGAAGGAAGCAGTAGAGAGTATTTCCAATATCATAACTAATACGGGGATATTGAACCTTGATTTTGCAGATATAAAGGAGACCTTGAAGAATGGTGGAGTAGCTTTCTTCGGAACCGGTAAGGCTGAAGGTAAGGACAGGGCAGTCAAGGCCATAGAAAAAGCTTTCTCTCTTTCAATCAGTGGATTCGCTCTTGAGAAGACCAATAGCATCTTGTTCAATGTCGCTTCTGGAACGGAAAGCGCTACTGTCTTTGAAATAAAGAAGATAGCCGAGGAGATAAGGAAAAAAGTCTCTCCGAGTGCGAAGATCATCTTCGGAGCTTCGAAAGACGATTCCTTGAGCAAGGATGAGATCAGGATAACGATCATAGCCACTAGTCCGAATCACTGAATTCTTAGGAGAAATAACTAAAAGTTAGATAATTTTAGACAATCTTCCAAAATTTTGTCAAAATTGACAGCAAAATTTGGGAGATATACAATAGTAACATCATGACAAATAAAATCACCAAAATAAGAAAAAGGAGTGGAAATATTGTAGATTTTACTCAAGAAAAGATAACTAATGCTATCTTCAAGGCAATCACTTTTACAGAATCAGGAAATGGTCATAAGACCAAGGAGATCTCTGACAAAGTAATAGATGTCTTGAACAGGAGATTCAAGGACGACGAGATTCCTACTGTCGAACAGATCCAGGATATCATCGAAGAGACCTTGATGCTCGAAGATGAGGTTGATGCTGCTAAGGCATTCATTCTCTATAGGGAACAGAGGAGGAGGATCAGGGAGGCTCAGGAGATAAGCGAAGAGGCTGTCGATAGGGTAGATGACTATTTGGACAAGCTTGATTGGGAAGTCCAAGAGAATTCGAACATGACCTTTTCCCTCCAAGGACTGAATCATTATGGTGTTTCATATATTGTCAAGAAATATTGGCTGAACAAGATATATCCTCAAGAAGTCAGGAGCGCTCATGAGTCAGGAGATATCCACGTCCATAATCTCGATACTCTCGGTTGCTATTGCGTCGGTTGGGATCTATACGCTCTGCTCCAGGAAGGTTTTGGTGGCGTATCTGGAAAGATCGAATCATATCCTCCTAAGCATTTCAGGACTGCCTTGGGGCAGATTGTCAATTTCATGTATACCCTTCAAGGGGAAGCAGCTGGAGCTGTTTCATTCTCTAATTTTGATACTCTTTTAGCTCCTTTTATAAGGTATGATAACCTTAATTATACCCAGGTAGAACAGGCTATCCAGGAATTCCTATACAACATGGCTGTTCCTACCAGGGTCGGATTCCAGTGCCCGTTTACGAACATTACCATGGACCTGAAACCGTCTTCAGTCTTTGCCAATCAGCCAGTCCTTATCGGAGGACTTCCTCAGAAAGAGACATATGGAGAATTCGAGGAAGAGATGAAGACTCTTGGAAAAGCTTTCTATACTGCTATGATAAAAGGAGATAGGAGCGGAAGACCATTCTCTTTCCCGATACCTACTATCAATATAACGAAAGATTTCCCTTGGGATGATCCTGCTCTGGTCCCTATGTTCGAAGCAAGTGCTAAGTATGGTATTAATTCTTTTGCCAATTATATCAACTCTGACATGAAGCCGGAAGATGCTAGGTCAATGTGCTGCCGTCTCCGTCTGAATCTCAATGAACTCAGTAATCGAGGAGGAGGAGGTCTGTTCGGTTCAGGTTCTCTCACTGGTAGTCTGGGTGTCGTGACTATAAACTTCCCGAGAATAGGATACTTGTCCAAGACGAAGAAAGAATTCTTCGAAAGAGTCGGCAAGGTCATGGATATCGCTAAGGAGAGCCTTGAGATCAAGAGGAAGACAATTGAAGAGTATACTGGAAAAGGATTATATCCATATTCGAGGCACTACTTGAAAGGAGTGAAGAAGACCAAAGGTCAGTATTTCGCGAACCATTTCTCCACTATCGGAATAGTAGGGATGAACGAAGCCTTGCTCAATTTCATGGGAGAAGATATCGGTTCGAAGAAAGGAATCAATTTCGCTCTAGAGGTAATGGACTTCATGAGGGAAAAGCTGGTCAAGTACCAGCAGGAGACCAATAGTATTTATAACTTGGAAGCTACTCCTGCAGAATCGACAGCTTACCGTTTAGCCCAGAAGGATAGGAAGCTATATCCAGATATCATCGCTAATGGTACGAAAAAGATCCCTTATTACACTAACTCTACTCAATTGCCAGTCAACTATACTGATGACGTCTTCGAGGAACTGAAGCTCCAGGATGAGATACAATGCAAATATACAGGAGGAACAGTGGAGCATGTCTTCATCGGAGAAGAGATAAAGGATGTCGAAGCGATGAAAAGTCTTCTGAAGAAAGCCTTTACTACTTACAAACTGCCTTTCCTTACCATTACTCCTACATTCTCTATCTGTCCTGCGCATGGTTACGTAGCTGGAAAGCATTTCACTTGTCCTAAATGTGCTATTGAACAGCCTTGCGAAGTCTACTCCAGGGTCGTCGGCTATATCAGGCCGGTGTCCCAATGGAACGAAGGGAAGCAGCAAGAATTCAAAGACAGGAAAGAATTCCACTACAAGTCCTCCCTTGCTAATTATAAAAAGTAAAATCAATCAATATGGAGATACAAAACTATTTTTGTCATGACTGTAACAAGGAGATAGAAGTCAATGAGGCAGGGGAGATCATGAATGGCAATCTATTGAAATATAAATTAGAAGACGGGAAGGAAAAGATGGTCTTCAAATGTGCTGATTGTTATGCCAAAGATCAATCCTTGAGGAACTATCAGGAGACAGAAGTCTACTCCAGGGTCGTCGGCTATATCAGGCCGGTATCTCAATGGAACGAAGGAAAGCAGCAGGAGTTCGGAGAAAGAAAGACATTCAATGTTTAATAGAACGAAGATGTGCGGTTCCACCGCACATTTTTAAACTGATTAATCGGATGAAAATAGGAGGTTTTCAAAAATTTAGCTTGATAGATTATCCTGGCAAGATTTCTTGTATCATCTTTTTTTCAGGATGTAATTTTCGTTGCCCATTCTGCTATTCGTCTGAATTGGTCATTCCTGAGAAGATAGCCGATCATCCTTCTCTGGATATGGAAGGGATTTTGGATTATTTAGAGGAAAGGAAGGGTATGATTGAAGGGGTCGTCTTCTGCGGAGGAGAACCCACCTTGAACCCTGACTTGATGGATATTGCCGGAATTATAAAACAGAAAGGATATAGCATCAAGCTTGATACGAATGGTTCTAATCCAGAGGCGATAGACGGATTGATAAGGAAAGGATTGATCGATTATATCGCTATGGACATAAAGGCTCCTCTTGAAGAGAACAAGTACAGCATAGCTACTGGAGGATTCAAGGATATAGAGAAGATAAGGAAATCGATTTCCTTGATAAAGGATTCAGGTATTGATTATGAGTTCAGGAGCACGATCGTTCCTGGTATTCACACTTTGGAAGACATATCATCTATGGCAAGGGATATTGCTCCAGCTAAGAAATATTTCCTTCAGCAATTCCTTGGCAATAAGGAGATGATCGATATTAGCCTTTTGAACGGCAAGTCATTTTCCTATGAATCCGTTGAGATCGTCAGGAGAGAGATATGCCACTTGTTCGAAGTGTGTCAGATCCGTTAGGTAATAATTAGTGTAATTGTTATTCAGAAGACATGTTCCCTTTATATGATGAAAGCAGGAAGAAGGGCAGGTGGCCATTTTTTACCATCCTGCTGATATTGGTTAATATAGCCATATTTTTTTATACTTATCCTAATCTGAAATTCTACATCGACTTTTATGGATTCGTCGCTGAGGATTTTCTGAATGGAAAATTCTATACAGTCATTACCTCCATGTTCATCCATGGAGATATTTTCCATCTATTAGGGAACATGTGGTTCTTGTGGGTATTCGGTGATAATCTGGAGAATAAGCTCGGTCATTTCAAATTCCTCTTGTTCTATTTCCTCTGCGGATTATCTGCCATCGTTCTCTATACTGCCACCTCGATCGGTTCCAATGTCGCGATCGTCGGAGCCTCTGGTGCCATATCTGGGATATTAGGAGGGTACTTGGTCCTGTTTCCTAAGAATAAGATAAAGGCGGTGATTCCATTCCCAGTATACTTCGTCTATTCGCCCCCAGCCTTCTTGTTTGTCATCGTCTGGTTCGCTATCCAACTACTTTCCGTGGGCGGTGATAGTATCGTTGCATATTGGGCCCATATAGGAGGATTCTTGGCAGGAATATTATTCATTAAGAAGATTAAGAAATTGTTCTGATGCATAAGGCAGATATTTTTTCAGTAATTGCATTGTCGTATCTAGGAGGCATATTTTTTGCTTCCTTTTTCATTCCCCGCGATTGGGAGATTTGGATGATCTCATGCCTCCTGATTCCTATTGCTCTGATCGGTATCTTTTGGGATAGGAAAGCCGTAGTGGTCTGGTCCCTTGCAATCATCTTTTCTATTCTAGGATTCTCCTATTATTCGATCAATATCTCAAGGATCATATCCTTGGATAGCCCCATCTCTTCTGAAGAGAAAGTGAAGATAGTAGGGAAGGTCTTGAGAGATTATGAGGGGGCAGATAATAAGAAGATAGTGGTAGGACTGGAACGGGTCGGAGCGGAGGAGATGTCAGGAGTGAATGCGATTGCTTATTTGGATAAATATGACCAGGTCGGAGCAGGAGACAGGGTAGAAGTGATGGGAATATTTGAAAGGCCGGAGAACTTTTCTGATTTCGACTACATAGGGTATCTTGCGAAGGACGAGATATATTTCGTCATACGGAAAGCAGACGTGCATGTTATCGGAAAGAACGATATGCCATATTTTCTCAGTAAATTATCTATCCTTAAGGATCAGGTCTCTGGAAGGATGTCTGCAGACTTCATTCCTTCTCAGTCTCCAGTGATGCAGGCAATGGTATTAGGAGAATCAGAAAAGATGAGCGATGATTACAAGGAGCAGCTTTCAAGGACTGGACTGAGCCATGCGATTGCCATATCAGGATCCCATTTCGCCCTTATCGCCGTATTCCTTTCAGCCTTCTTCTTCTCATTAGGCCTTTGGAAGAATCAGGTCTTCTTACTGTCTACTTTATTGATATCGATATATATCACCCTCATCTCTTTTCCTGCTTCTGCTGTGAGGGCAGGTATAATGATAGGGCTTGTGTATTTGGCCAAGGGTCTCGGTAGGCAAGTGCAGGAATGGAGGATACTTATCCTAGCAGCCTTCGTCATGAACATCGATAACCCTCTTGTCCTGAACCACGATTTAGGATTCCAGCTCTCATTCTTAGCGGTTCTCGGCCTCATATATCTGTCTCCGATAATCAATGATCATTTGGATAGGTTTTTCCACAATCGCTTTCCTCTGCTCCAGGAGATATTATCAGCTACTTTAGCCGCCCAGATAGCAGTCACTCCATTCCTGCTCCTTGTCACGAACGGACTCTCCCTTTCTGCTATCTTTGCAAACATATTGATAATCCCTATCATGCCATTCTGCCTAGGCCTTGGCTTCATTTATTCTTTCGTCTGCTTCATCCCATATATGGGGAAGGTGATTTCCTTCTTATCATTCTTCTTGATAGAATATCTTAACAGGGTGATAAGCATATTTTCCTTTCTTCCTTTCTCATATCTACATCTCAAGATACCCTTATTGTCAGCTTTCCTATTCTATATTTTCCTCATTCTTCTAGTCATCAGGAACAAGAATAAGAAACCTATGAAAATTTTAGGGAATATTATATAATGGAATATATAAAATAAAAATTATGAAAAAAGTTTTCGTTCTTTCAATCGATATGGGGTATGGGCACCAGAGGACTGCCTATGCTCTGAAACCCCTAGCAATGAGAGGGGAGATCATTAATACCAATTCATATAAAGGAATTCCTGACAATGATCGGGAGCTTTGGATAAATTCCCAGAGCTTTTATGAATTTGTTTCAAGGTTCAAGAAAGTCCCAGTTCTCGGAAGTCTTTTGTTTGCTGTTTTCGATAAGACACAAGCCGTCGAAGCGTATTACACGACTAAGAATCTTACTAAGCCGACTTTTACCCAAAGAGGTATGTACCCTCTGTTCCAGAAAGGATGGGGAAGCCATCTCATCGATTCCTTGGCCGAGAAGTATAAGGGAAAGGAAGCTCCTCCTATTGTCTCAACATTCTTTACGACTGCTTTCATGGCGGAGTACTTCAACTATCCTGGAGAGATTTTTTGCGTTGTCTGCGATACAGATATTTCAAGGTCATGGGCTCCTCTTAATCCTAAGAACACGAGGATAAGATACTTCGCTCCTACTGAAAGGGCTTATGACAGGTTGAAGATGTATGGAGTTCCTGAGAAGAATATCTATTTGACAGGGTATCCTTTGCCTCTTGAGAATATCGGTGGGCCAGATATGGAGATACTGAAGGAAGATGTCAAGCTGAGAATAGCTAATCTTGATCCTAATAAGATATATCAGAGGAAGTATGGTGCCATCATTGAAAGACATCTTGGTAATCTGCCGTCTAAGGTAGAAAGGCCCTTGACGATCATGTTTGCTGTCGGAGGAGCTGGTGCTCAGAAGGAATATGGAATAGAGATTGTCAAAGCCTTTACTAGAGAAATAAGGGATAAGATGATAAAGGTCATCCTAGTTGCTGGAACGAAAGAGAATATCAAGGACTATTTCGAAGGAGAGCTCAGGAAAGAGAGGATCGATGCCTTGAAAGGAGTAGAGATCCTTTATGAACCCACATTTGAAGAATATTATGACAGGTTCAATAAGACACTGAGGAAGACCGATCTCTTATGGACTAAGCCGAGTGAGTTATCTTTTTATGCTAATCTTGGCTTGCCGATAATAATCGCTCCGACGATCGGATCGCATGAAGATCTCAATAAGGAATGGATACTAGGATCAGGTTTTGGTTTTGCCCAGAAAGATATTCGCTTCGTCAAGCAATGGCTCATGGACGAGGTCAAGGAAGGGAACTTCGCAAAGATGGCTATGCAAGGATATGTTGAAGGCAATCAATTAGGAGTATTAAAAATTAAAGATATTATATCGAAATGTTGTGGTTAATGTTCTCAATCATAAGTTACTTGTTTTTCGCCTTATCATCATTAGGGGATAAGATAGTCTTGGCTAAGGCTCCGAAGCCAGCAACATATGTTTTTTATGTCGGAGTTTTTGGTTTTCTCGCCTTGTTCCTTTTATTGCTTTTTCCGATCCCTATGCCAGGATACACTGCTTTCTGGTTGCTGTTGATCAATGGATTTACATATATCTTCAGTCTTTACGCCCTTTTCGCTGCTCTTGAGAAATTCGATGTCTCGAAAGTGATTCCTACTGTCGGTGCCACCCAGCCGATCTTCGTCTTCTTCTTGACCTGGCTATATAAAGGACCACAACCATTAGGAGTGCCAGAATTCATCGCTTATTCGTTGCTTTTTCTTGGGAGTATAATTATCTCAGTCGAGAAGAACGACAAGGTTACTGAAGAATTTATTTCCTTATCATTCCTAGCTTCATTCTTATTCTCCTTGAATTTCATATTTTCTAAATTGATTTTCCTTGAGTTCGGAAAGGATTCATTCGTTCCAGGATTCTTCTGGATGAGCATCTTTGCTGGAATAATCGTACTTCTCGGTCTTTGTATAAAGAGCTTCAGGGATAATGTATTTATCAAGGAGAAGATAGAGAAGAAGACTGGTCTCATATTCTTAGCCGCTCAAGGAGCAGGAGGAGTCGCTAATGTGACACAGAACTTAGCGATTCAGATGGTTCCAATGGGTTACTTGGCCATCATGAATTCCTTGAAAGGAGTCCAGTACGTATTCCTATTCCTGATAACTCTATCATTTTCAATTTATTTCCCTAAGATACTTAAGGAGAATTTTTCTAAATCTGCAATTATCCAAAAAGCAATCTCTATAATAATGATAATAATTGGTCTTGCGATTCTTACAACTTTTGTTTAGTGAAGAATATTAATAGAAATATGCAACGCAGAGCCCTCACCCTCATCTAATTACTGATCGTCATAGCCATCATAGGCAATCCTCTGCATTTGTCATAGCAGGTCTCACTAGTAGCCGTTCAGCAGCGAATGATGCTGTTAGGAAGAGTGATATTAACCAGCTATGGCTATAGTGACATGCAAGACCAATCCCCTGTACTCCATTACTGATAGACGCAGTTGGAACTTCATATTCTGGAGGCGCTAGAGCAGGGACATTCCGTTCTGTCCAAATATCAAACTGAGAAATAAAGATCTAGATTGAAATATCTAGATTTTAGTCTTTTAAAATTGACAATATTTGCTATACTGGACTTATATGGAACCAATATTGAAATACATCCTGATATCGATCTTATCAATAATAATCCTATCCCTGGCCTATTTATTCATAGGGTTTTCCAGTCCTAAGAAGGTGAATTGGGGAGTCAATTTCTCTGTAAAGCAGACTGAGTTCCTGGGGCTTGACTCAAAGGAAGTATTCTTAGCTCTTTTGGATGATCTAGTTTTTAAGGATATAAAGATATCGGTTCATTGGGATCTGTTGCAGCCTAAGACCATATATGAATATGATTTTACTGAATTGGATTGGCAGATCAATGAGGCTCAGAAACGGAATGCGAAAGTCGTGCTAGCTATTGGAATGAAGACTCCTCGCTGGCCAGAATGCCATATGCCTCAATGGGCTAGGAATCAGAGCAAGAAGGAGCAGCAGGAATCTGTTTCGAATATGTTGACAGCTATTGTAGAGAGGTACAAGGATAACCCTACTGTTTCCGCTTGGCAAGTAGAGAACGAAGCCTTATTACGTTTCGGGGCCTGTCCTTGGATAGATGAAGATTTTTTGAAGAAGGAAGTTTCCTTAGTGAAATCAATAGACCCCTCAAGAGAAGTCATAGTAACGGATAGTGGGGAAATGTCCCTTTGGATGAAAGTAGGAAGTATTGGAGATGTCGTAGGGGTTACGACCTATAAGAAGGTCTGGCAAGAAACCCTAGGGATATATGTTGACTATTATCTTCCTCCTGTCTATTATCAAAGAAGAGCCGAATTGATCAATCTATTATATAAGAAGAAGGTCATCGGTACGGAATTGCAGGCAGAGCCATGGTGTAAGGATTCCATTATCAATGCCTCGCTAGAAGAACAGGAGAAGACGATGGACTTAGCACAATTCAAGAAGAACGTAGAATTTGCTAAGAATATAGGCTTTGATAAGTTCTATCTATGGGGCGGGGAATGGTGGTATTGGCAGAAGAAGAACCATGAACATCCTGAGATATGGGACGAGGTCAAGAAAATGCTTTCAGAAAATAATAATTAAATGAAGATATGTTCTTAAGCATAGTAATACCAACTCTAAACGAAGAGAGGAATATAGAAAGATTGTTGAAGCAGATAAGAAGCTCCTCTTTTAGTGATTATGAAATAATTATTGCAGATAGTAACTCAACTGATAATACTGTGAAAGTTGCAAGGGATTTCGGTTGTATTATTACTGAGGGGGGAAAGCCTGCAAGAGGGAGGAATAACGGAGCAAAAGTGGCTAAAGGCTCAGTAATATTATTCCTAGATGCAGACTTGAAGTTAAGTCCGAAGTTTTTGGATTATGCAGTCAAGGAGTATACAGAAAGGAAAGTGAATATAGCTTCCTTTAATCTATACCCGATGAAGAATAAGGTACTGCTCAATAAGTTTACAATAGACTTCTTCTATAACAACCCTCAGATAATTTTACAAAGGATATTCCCGATGGGCGCAATGGGAATAATGATCGATAAGAAGGTCTATAGGAAAGTGAAAGGATTCGATGAGACGATTCCTTTGGCAGAAGATGTCTGGCTGGTTCAGCAAGCGGCGAAAATATCCAAATTCGGCATTATAAAATCAGCAGACATCTATATGCCGACAAGAAGGTTCGATAAGGATGGATATATCAAGACGTCATTGAAGTACCTGTTCTGTGGTATATATATGTTCTTCATAGGACCTCCTAAAGAGAATCTTTTCAGGTATGAATTCGATCACTACGATAAAGAAAAAAAAGATTTATAATTAGCAATAAATTGTAAATTAATATGTCAATTTATCAATTACCAGAATTAAACATCAAAAGATTAGAAGCTCCTGCAGTCAATGGAGTTGATAAGAAGAAAGCAGAGAATAAGGCTATTCCATTTTTTATAATTTTTATCTTAGGTATATTGTTCGGAGGAGCGATGATGTCATACGGATATCCGAACTTCAAGAATAATAGCAACGAATCTGTTTCTGCCTCCGCCCTATATTCTCCTCAGACGACACAGGAAGATGCAGTGATAAAGACTGTTAACGAAGCTTCGGATTCAGTCGTCAGTGTCATCATTAGCAAGGAGGTCCCAGTCTATAAGCCTATTGAGGAGAATGTTGATCCTAATGATCCATTCAGCCTCTTCAACTTCGGAATTCCTAAATACGAGAAAGACGGGACAGAGGTGAAGGAAGTCGGACAAGGGACAGGATTCTTTGTCTCAGAAGATGGCATGCTTCTGACCAATAAGCATGTTGCTTCTGATCCTAAAGCAGAGTACACGATCATAACCAATCAGGGAAAGGAGTATAAGGCGAAGATATTAGCCAGGGATCCAGTTCAGGATTTGGCTATTTTAAAAGTTAATAGTACTGATAAGTTCAAATCATTGAGACTAGGTGAATCAGGATCGATCCGAGTCGGACAGACAGCGATTGCTATAGGTAATGCTTTAGGAGAATTCCAGAATACTGTTTCCGTAGGAGTCATATCAGGATTAGGCAGGACGATTACTGCTTCAGGTATAGGCACTAGTGAGACCTTGGAAGATACTATTCAGACTGATGCAGCCATAAACCAAGGCAATTCTGGAGGACCTTTGCTCAACCTGAAAGGGGAAGTGATAGGGATCAATACAGCTGTTTCTTCGGTGGGACAAGGATTAGGTTTTGCCATTTCTATCGACAAGGCTAAGAATGCTATTGAGCAGACTAAGAAGAACGGGAAGATATCTTATCCGTTCTTAGGAATAAGATATGTCCTATTGGATGAGAAGGTAGCAAAGCTCAAGAAGGTATCGATTACTGATGGTGTTCTAGTCACGAAAGGGGATAAGGATGAGCCAGCAGTTTCTTCAGGATCTCCTGCCGAAGGAGCGGGGATAAAGGAAGGAGATATCATTACTGAAGTCGATGGGGAGAGGATAACTAAGAATAATTCGCTTTCGAAGATAATCAAGAAATATAGTCCAGGAGATACTATCACTCTCAAGATATTGAGAGACGGTAGTTATATAGCAAAGGCAGTAAGATTAGGAGAGTGGGAAAATAATTAGAAATTATGAGCTCAGAAATAGAAGAAATAAAATCTCGTTTGAATATAGTGGACGTCTTGTCTGGCTATATTAAGTTGGAAAAAGCAGGCATAAATTATCGTGCCTGCTGTCCTTTTCATAAAGAAAAGACTCCATCATTTTTTGTTTCTCCTAGTCGTCAGCTGTGGCATTGTTTCGGTGGATGTAATGAGGGAGGAGATATGTTCAAGTTCGTGATGAAGATAGAGAATGTCGAATTCAAAGAGGCTTTGAAGATATTGGCTCATAAGGCAGGGGTAGAGCTGAAGACTGTGAACGTCGAGCAGGAAAAGAGACAGAAGACAGAGAAAGAGACTTGTGCGAGCATCTGCGAATTGTCAGCCAAGTTCTTCGAACTGTATCTCGAAAAGACCTCGATCGGTAAGAAGGCAGAAGAATATCTTAAGGATAGAGGATTATCGGACGTGACCATCAAGGAATGGAGATTAGGATACTCTACTAATAGCTGGAGCAAGCTGGCAGAATTCCTTATCGGTAAAGGTTTTGAGCGTAGTGATATTGTCAAAGCAGGAGTTGCCATAGAGAAAGAGGGTAATAAGTTTTTTGATAGGTTCAGGGGAAGGATAATCTTTCCTATCTGTGACATGAGCGGTAGGGTAGTAGGTTTTACCGGAAGGATATTCGGAGAGAACAATGATTCTGCAAAATATTTGAATACCCCGAATACCATACTTTATGACAAGAGCAAGATCATCTTCGGCCTTGATAAGGCCAAGGAGTCTATAAGGGAAAATGAATTCTGTATATTAGTAGAGGGGAACATGGACTGCATAATGTCGCATCAGGCAGGAATGAAGAACTGTGTCGCAGTCTCAGGAACTGCTCTTACAGAACAGCATCTGAACATATTGAAGAGATATACTAATAAGTTAGTCCTGTCTTTCGATATGGACTTTGCAGGAAATAATGCTACTAAGAAAGCTATAAGACAAGCTCAGCTTTTGGACTTCGAGATCAAGATAGTCCCATCTTTCGGAGAGAAGGATCCTGCAGATATAATCCTTCATGAAGGTGGAGAGAGATGGAAGGAGATCGTAGCAGAAAGCAAGCCCATCAATGAATTCTATTTCGATTCGGCTATTAAGAGTAGGGATCCGAAAGATATAAAGGATAAGAAATTAATAGCAAGTGATTTCTTGCCGATAATAAAGCAGATGTTGAGCAATATCGAAAGAGCTTACTGGATAGGAAAGATTTCCGATGTCTTGGATATAAGCGAAAGGGATATCATAAAGGAGTTAGAGACGATAAGGATAGAAGAAGGGATCCAAGAGAGAGAAGATACCAAGAATGATTTTCTAAATCTTGAGAGGAAGACCAGGGGAGAATTGATCGATGAGGAATTGGCTATCCTGATATTACTATTTCCCGAAAAGATTGACTTAATAGGTGAAAGTTTGCTACACTCATTTACAAGCCCTATTAAGGATCTCTTATTGAAAATTAAAGAGAAAAGAGATATAAAAACAGAAGAAGTTGTTAATAGTTTTCAAAGTGATGATAATCACTTTAATTATATTAATTATCTTCTTATGAAATCTGAATTGAATAAGAATAAAGATATAGACATTGATAAGGAAATAGGTGTTTGTCTTAAGGAAAAAAGTTCTATTTCCAAAAAAGCGGAACAAAAAAAATTATCTAAAGAAATAAAGGAACTAGAGAAAAAAGGCGACTTTGAGCAAATAAAAGTTCTTTCAGAGAAATTTAATAAGTTAAGCCAAAACAACAATGAATAAACCAGTGAAAAAAGGTTTGGGTTCTAAAATTAAATCAAAATCTTCTCTAGGGAAGGTAAAGACTACTACTGGAAAGGTAGTGGGAAAAAAGTTGGCTAAAGCTGAGACTAAAAAACCGGTAAGGAAACTGCCGGAAAAAATAAAGAAGACAGTAGTTGAGGAAAAGAAGAAAAAAGAGGTTTTAAAAAAAATTGAAACGAAAAAATCCGTGAAAAAAACTGAAAAAGAAATCGTAAAAACAGGAAAAAATATCAAGAATATTGCATCGAAGAAAACAAAGAAGAAGATCGAAGAGCCCCAAGTTTCTATTATGGATTCTCAGAAACTAGAGATTATTTTCAAGAAAGGAAGGCTCAGAGGTTTTGTTACTTTTTCAGAAATATTATCTTCGTTTCCGAACTTAGAGGAGAATATCGGCGAAGTAGAAGATCTTTTTGCTAGCTTAGAGCAAGCAGGTATCGATGTGAAAGAATCAAGAGGGTATCTTGAGGTAGGAGGTGAGCCGAAGAAGAGGGGAAGGAAGAAGGTGAGTACAGGTAAGATAGATTCGGTCCAATCGTACTTGCGTGAGATCGGAAAGATTTCTGCTATTAGTGCTAAAGACGAAAAGGATCTGGCAAAAAGGATTGAAGCTGGAGATATGGATGCTAAGAAGAAATTAGCAGAAGCCAATCTTCGTTTAGTGGTCTCTATCGCTAAGAAATATATTGGCAGGTCTCCTAATCTCACTCTTCTCGATCTTATTCAAGAAGGTAACTTAGGATTGTTCAGAGCTGTTGAAAAATTTGATTGGAGAAAAGGTTATAAGTTCTCAACTTATGCTACTTGGTGGATCAGGCAGACTATTACCAGAGCCCTAGCCGATCAGGCAAGGACAATCAGGATTCCAGTCCATATGATCGAGACATTGACTAAGTATACCCAATCCAAGAGGAGGCTCTTACAGCAGTTAGATAGAGAACCTTTAGAAGAAGAAATCGCAGTCGAGATGGGAGTCGAGGTTGAGAAGATAAGACACCTCGAAAGGATTTCTCAGAAAGCAGTCTCCTTGGAGACTCCAGTGGGAGAGGATGAAAAAGATAGTGTTCTCGGGGAATTTATCAAGGATGATAAGATTGAGTCTCCATCATCTCAGGCTGGTAGGAAATTATTGAGAGAACATCTCGACGAGATATTCAAGGATTTATCTGAGAGGGAACAAAGGATATTGTCCATGCGTTTCGGTCTTGAGGATGGGACGACTCATACTCTTGAAGAAGTAGGACAAGAGTTCAAGGTGACAAGAGAAAGAATAAGACAGATCGAAGCTAAGGCTATTGAAAAGATCCGTCAGCATAGGAGTGTCAAAAAATTAGAAGGATATTAAAGATAATGATCCGCCAATAGGCGGATTTTTTTATTCCTAAAAAATATTAAGGTAATATTCTCAAATTAAGTCTGATTTCAATCAAGAGATATTATTACTCCTAAGACGAAGAGCGAGGACAAATGTTTTAGACACACACATTTGGCGGATTAATTAATTGATTATTTCCCACTAAGGACGACCATTTCATTGGGCGTCTTTCCTTTTAATCCACAATGTTCTAAGTCATTATATCTCTCGTTCCATATCCTGATCTTCT
>JAQWEU010000055.1 GCA_028704755.1 Minisyncoccota bacterium
AGAAGACTGGGCTATTCCTCGTACCATCGGTATTGTTGTGCCATATACTGTCATATGGCTTCCACTATATCTATGCTTCATATTTTTTGGAAGTACTGAGGTGTATCATATCATATGGACCAATACAACCTATACACATTAAGCGAACAGTATGATAAAATATTTAACAAATAGATTAATAATCATAAAAGAAAGGTCCATGGATAAAATTAAAAGAGCCTTCACCTTGATCGAATTGATCATAATAATAGCAGTGATGGGGATATTAGTCTCCTTCGTTATTTTTTCTATAAATGGAGCTACTTCTTCAGCTGCTAATGCTAAGAGGAAGTCAGAGGTAGATACGATCTATAAAGCATTGGTCGCTAAGGGGACAGAGCTTTCTTATCCCGAAGGAACATTCGAGATCAACGACTCTTCTCCTCAGGAATTCAAGGATTTCATTTCTCAGTACCTCAAGACTATTCCGAACGATCCAGTCAGCACTAGGAGCTATCTTTATACTAGTAATGGGAGTAATTTTTCTGTTGCAGCTATGCTTGATGACGGAAGCTGTTTCGTCAAGTCAAGTAAGGATAATTTATTCACTTCTGATGCCTGCTCCAAATATGCCGAAGGGGGACTAGGCTTTGTCAATAATCTGATGATCCTTCATGGCGGGCAATATTATGATCTGTTCTATAGTATTAATTCGAAGTATTCTGCATCTCCAGTTATCGATATTTCTACCGCTATCGTATGTAAGGAAGAATCAGTTGAATTGACGGTTCTTCCTACTACGAATCAGCTACTATCCAGTGGTATGCTGATGGGTATAGTCGATGACAAGGAGGATAAATTCAGGGTAAGTCTAGCTTCTCTTGAAGATAAGGATAAATGGTATTATTGCCAGGCATTATCATATTCAGAGGTCATATTGACCAATCCAGGTAATCCAGGAGAAGGGCCCAATACTGCTAGTAGCGGCTTTAGCGAGGAGACTAAATATGCAGTAGACACTCCTACTTCTGTTTCTGGTGGGATCAATGCCTCTGACCCAGTAGTCAATCCATATTCTCCTGCTGGAGGAGAAGCTGTAGGCTCTACTACTCCTAACTTCACTTTGAGTCCGCAGTCCAATGGTTCCATAATCATCAATTGGGTAAAAGGATATGCCTCAACGGACACTATCATCAGGAGACAGATCGGAACCCCTCCTAATACTATCGCTCAAGGGGCAGTCATATATGATGGACCTGATAGTACGTATACTGACTCAGGACTTTCTCCAGATACATACTATTGTTATTCTGCTTGGGGCTATGATAGTAGGACAGACAAGTATTCTCTTGGCTTTGCTTTTGCTTGTGGATCCGTTCCTCCTTCTGATCCAAGCGGATTGACTATTGGAAGACACGTTTCTTCCTTGGAAATATCTTTTATCAAAGGATCTGGTAATGCTTCTATTATCAGGAGAAAAACAGGTTCTGCTCCAGTAGATTTCAATGATGGTGAACAGGTATATTTAGGGGAGGGTAGTAATTATTCCGACTCTGTCGGTTTAAGTCCTAATAATACTTATTGCTATTCCGTTTGGTCATATAACACTTCAACTGCTACTAGCTCTTTGAATAAGGCTACTGTCTGTAGTGAGCTTTTTCCTGTAGGAAACCCAACTAATCTTGTTCTTTCTAATACTACTTATGATAGGATCGACCTATCGTGGAATACTGGAGAAAGGAGCACCAAGACCGTTATTAGGCGCTTGATAGATACTGCTCCGACAGATAGGACTCAAGGAACAGAAGTCTATTCTTCCAATGGAACGACTTATTCAGATATTAATTTATCCTCAGAGACAAAATATTGTTATACTGCTTGGGATTATAATGAGACTGCTGATGCCTATTCAGAGATACCAGTATCTTCTTGCTCTACCACGCTCGCTCTAGCTGGAGCAGAGAGCCAGACTTCTACAGTTAATGATACTAATATTATCTTGAACTTCACCAAAGGAATAGGATCTACGAATACCATCATCAGGAGGCAGAGCAATACTGCTCCAACCACAAGAAGTCAGGGGGTTGAAGTATATAACGGCACTGGCACGACACATACTGATACGGGTCTCAATCCATCAGCCAAGTATTGCTATTCATATTGGGCATTCAATAGCACTACCAATTCATATTCTTCTCCATCTTCTATCTGTTATGATACTAAGCCCTCTGATGTTACTGGTTTGATTGCTAGTAATGTTACTTACAATAGCTTGACTTTGTCTTGGACTAAAGGAAGTGGGTCCACTAACACTATTATCAGGGGACAGACAGACACCGCTCCGGTAGAAAGGACTGATGGGGCGGAAAAGTATAATAGTACAGGAGTAACTGTCAGCTTGACCGGACTTGTTCAGGGGACAACATATTGTTATTCAGCCTGGTCATATAATGGAACTGATTATTCTACCAGCAAGGCTTCAATCTGCTCTGTTCTTCCAGTAGTAGGCGTTCCTCAAGATATATCGTCTAGCACTGTAACCAACAACAGCCTGACATTGTCTTGGACTAAGGGCAGTGGGGCATCTAATACTGTCATTAGACGACAGTTGGATTCAGCTCCGACCGACAGGAGTCAAGGAACAGAAGTCTATAGTGGCACTAGTAGCTCCATCAACGAAACAGGTCTGAATTTCTCCGCTAATTATTGTTATTCATTATGGGGATATGATAATGCTACTGATTCATATTCTCCAACCTATAATTTTTATTGTATCACTACTCTTACCCCTGTGAATGGATCATGTCCAGCGACTTCTAATTCTTACACCACTCCGACTGCCACTTGCGTGACCGGAAATCCTAGCTCCTTATCTGGTACTGGTCCATGGACTTGGACCTGTGCCGGAGTTAACGGTGGAACTACTAGTGGAACCTGTACGGTCAATAAGTCTGTTGATGGAACTTGCGGATCAACAAATAATTCATGCACAACAGGAACATTATCAGATACGGCTGATGGTACTACGACATATGATTGGTCATGCCTAGGAAGTAATGGTGGATCTAATCCTGCATGTACGATTGCAAAGGCATATGCATCATCATCCGGTCCTTCTGGTAATCCAACAACCTATAAGGCTACATATGATGTTTATGTATATGGTGTTGGTAACGCTACAGCAGTTACATTTCCCACTTGGACAAATGCGAATGGGCAAGATGATTTAAAATGGTATACAGGAACTGATTTAGGGGGTGGTACTTGGAAGGCAACTATTAATATGCCTACTTATCATGGTAATGAATTTGGTCAGTATAATGTTCATATCTATGGTTACGACGCAGTTGGTTCAGTTTATTTAGGTGCAGCTAGCTTCATAAGAGCAAATGATTGTATTTCAGGAGGAGGATTGACTTGTACTAGAACTTATACAGGTTCATATGCAGTCAATACATATACAACGAATGTGGGAACGACTACAGGATCATATACGTGGACAGTTCCTTCTGGAGTTACTCAGGTAGAATATCTTGTTGTTGGTGGTGGCGGTGGCGGCGGTAGTGGTGTCGGAAGTGCTGATAATCGTGGCGGAGGTGGAGGTGGAGGAGGATTCCTCACCGGAACAGTCGCTGTCTCTGGAGCAGTTACTGTAACAGTTGGACGAGGTGGACCGATTGCTTCTGCAGGATCGAATAGTGTCTTTGGATCGATTGTTGCTTATGGTGGTGGCGGAGGCGGATCCGGTCCTGGTGCTGGTGGGGCTGGTGGATCTGGTGGCGGTGGCGGTGCTAGTTCTGGAGCAGCCTATTATGGTGCAGGAAGTGGTTCTTCAGGACAAGGTTATGCTGGTGGAACAGGAGGTTCGGATAATGTTAACTTCAGGATTGGCGGAGGTGGAGGAGGTGCTGGAGAAGCTGGATATCCAGCTGCTAATAATAACACTACTTCTGGTAATGGGGGAGCAGGAAGAGCTTCTTCAATAACAGGTACCAGCACTTATTATGCTGGCGGAGGAGGTGCTGGAGGTGTTCATAAGGCCTACGGAGTGAACACTGTTGGAGGAGTCGGTGGAGGAGGATCTCCTATTAATTATAATGGACAACCCGGTACTAATGGATTAGGTGGAGGAGGTTCTGGTTCTGGCAATACTATTGACGGAACCCTTGGGGGTAGTGGAGTAGTTATTATAAGATATGTTGCTCCCTAAAATTGAAATATCGGACATCTAAATATATAATAAATTCATAATTAATCATTTCTAAAATATGAATATAAGACATTTTATAGCTTTATCATTCGCTTTATTATTTTTCGGATGTAGTCCACTTTCTGCTCTTGCTGCTGGTGGGTGTGGGCAAGCGGCTGAGGTATCGACCAATATTATTCCTAGCAGTGGTCTATGTGCTGATGGTAGTAATCCGAGGGTGCTTTCAGGAGGGGTCGCTGGTCCTGATTGGCCGGCTGGAATAATATCAGGAGATTGGTATTGGTGGTGTGGAGATACTATGTGCCATGCTCCTGATCCATATAAGGAATACAAATCTCCTTTCGCTTCTACTATGATGGAGTCATATACAGGGGACCCAAAATCTCCTGATACGGCCACTGTGTGGTTGCAATGGTTCTGTTCATCCGGAACTCCTAAAAAGAACCAGACCATTTATAATGATTATGAAGTAGTTTCTTGTGAAGAAGATAATCAATTGGGTACCAAAGGAGGATGTGGATGGTGCGTTATGTCAAAGTTCGATATTAAGAAAAAAAGTATTAATGTTGAAGCGGATTGCGATTGGCAGTGTAATGATTGGGGAGATTGCACAAATGGAATAAGACATAGGACATGTAGTAATCCATCTAATTGCAAAGGCAATGCCCCTTCTACCTTAGAGGAGTGTGATTCCCAAGAACTTTCATGCGGTAAATCATCAGGAGCCTATCTTGAAGAAGAACCAAATGAAGGATTATGCAATAATGGAAATATGTTATTAATAGTAGGCAGTAATCCGTGGTTCTGGTTATGTCAGGACGAGAAGAAAGAAAAGACTATGTTATGTTCCTCGAAAAAAGAGGAAGAGTTATTAGTCAATGGTTCTTGTGGGGATATGAACGGAAAGACTATACCATCTCTTCCTGATTCAGGATTATGTATTAGTGGAACATTGTCACCTATATATGGAAATGGTCCATGGATCTGGACATGTAATGGATCTAATGGCGGAAAGTCTGTTGTTTGTTTTTCTAGAAAAGAAACAGAGTTAGTATGTGATGATATATACTCTCCCGTATGTGGTGAGGATGGAAAGACATACCCCAATGAATGTTATGCAAAAAGATCAAAAGTAGTAGTAAGTCACATAGGAGACTGTGCTCAGGCAAATGAATGCGGAAGCGCTAACGGTGTTGATGTAGCAAAAGCTCCGACAGAAGGTTTATGTACTGGAGATAGTCCAACTACGGCAGTGATTGGTAATGATAGTAATTGGACATGGAAGTGCGGAGAAAAGACTTGCTATGCTAATAATCCTAATAAGTAAGATTGTAAATGAAAGACAGCTCCTGGGCTGTCTTTTAATTTTCTATGATTAATATATGTACGTTGATACTTTTATGATATAATACTTTTATAAATATTTGGAATATTATGCAAAGAAGAGCCTTCACCCTCATTGAACTATTGATCGTCATAGCCATCATCGGTATCCTGGCTGGTTTCATCATAGCAGGTCTCTCCGGTAGCCGTTCAGCAGCGAATGATGCTGTGAGGAAG
>JAQWEU010000056.1 GCA_028704755.1 Minisyncoccota bacterium
GTAGACGATAGCGGTCAAGATACCGATGACAGCAATGACGACCAGGAGTTCGATGAGAGTGAAGGCAGTAGCACTAATTTTCTGCCTTGCGGATAGATCAGATGAATTACCAATTTTACTGATATCAATTTTCATTTGATTATTCCTCCGAGGAATCTTCGGTAATCATATGATTACCGATTAAAGGGTTAATTATTTCTTAATAATATTTTAACATAGATGGAATCATTAAACAAACAAAAACCGACAGAAAGTCGGTCTTTTGCTGGACATAATTGTCTTACTTAGGTTTGGATGTCTTTTGTATTAAATTAAGATTGGGATCAGAATGTAGGGACTAACGCTTGACAAGTGTTATAAATATTGTATTATTTAAAAATCGAGGAAGAAGTATGCTGTTTGAAAAAGAAATAAAAGATTGGGGAAACCAGGATATATTCGCTAAGAATAAATTCTTGCGTGAACTGAGCGTGACCGAAGCCGAATTCGATGAGTGGTATGAGCTATATACCTCTTTCTATGAAATGAAGAGAAGTACCCCCAACCACATCGATGACACTATCAAGAAAATGATAGCCATCAGAATGGTGGAAGCTGCAAAAGGGTTCCATGACTGGGGAATAATCTGTGACAGTACAACTATTCCAAGCATAAGAAAAGCTGTCCAGGAAAAGATGCTGGCAGCAGCAGTCACTCTCAAGGATTATTGCCTACTATTCCATCATATAAAGAACAAGGACATACGACCTGTTCTTCTTGATTGGATGATTGGAAGGGCTAAGACTTTTGATGATTGGCTCTTAGTCAATGAATATGGCCCAAAAACCGTGAAATTCAAGGCCGAAGTATTCCGCATCCTAGAGTCATTGGCAGAAAGCCCAAGGGAGCTGGACATAGTCGAGAAAATAATCGAGGAGGAAAAAAGATGTAGTCCTAATTACATCCAAGAGCTACAGGAAAAAGTCAAGACATTCGAAGAATGGTATGACCTTTACCGCTGTTCCCTAGCTGGTAGCGATACTGAAGAGGCAACTCTTAAGAAGATGGGGGAAACTGTTGAAAGTGCTGAACAATGGAAGAAGTGCCTATTCTCTCCAATCGATTATCCAATTCTTTGGAAAAGGATAAAGGCGAGTCGTTATCTTATCAATAATGGCCTATTAAGCGATATGCCAGCCATCGACCTTGATGAAGAATATTGCATTTTCTGGGAATGGTATGATGTATTGATCTTTGCTAAGGAGGAAGAAATTGAGAAGTATGCCTTGAAAAAATTGCTTGATATGGCAGATAGCTTCTGGGAATGGGAAAAACTATACCATGCTCTCTCACAAGGAGACGAGAATAAGGACATGATCATTGAAAAAATGCGTGAGACAGCGGAGACCGACGAGGAAAAGAAAAGAGTATCTCTAATTATCAGGATAAAGAATGATAATGCAAAAGCATAGACTAATCTATGCTTCTTTTTATATCAAGGACATATCTGACCAGTATCCTGATCTTCTTTACTGGTTCGAGGAAACAGGCTCGGAGCTTTTCCATCCACTGGCTCTAGCGGAAAAAAGTTTCTATAAAATGCATAACCAAAACACCAGCTGCAAAAGATACTAATGCTAATATCAGAAATCTTGGCTCTTTTATTTTCATGTTCTTATGATTTATTCTTATATTCCCCATAATACCATAAATAGAAAGAAATATGATATTGATGATTCTCTTAATAGATTGAGAATGGGAAAATTATCATTATCTATACAGTCCAACAAGGAAAAGAAAAATGCTACCGCAGATCATGATGAGCCCAAGCATATAATCTACGGCCACCTGCCTTCTTCCTGACCGTATAGATGTTGGTTTCTTGATAATAAAATATATCCCTATCAAAAGAACATACCCGGACATGGCAAATAGAACATATCTCAAATGAAGAAGGCTCACACCTGTAAGTATCTTCATTAAAAGAATGCCTACTAAGCTGATCGGGAAGCCGAGAATAGAATAAAAAAGTGGATGGTCAAAATCAACCATTTCCCTTATCTCTCTTACTGGAACACTACTGCCTACCTTACTAATAATCAGATTCTCAATACTTTCAAAACCTTCCTCAAAAGCAGTGATGACTAATTCCTTCTGATCATCAAAATTGATGTAGATCTCCCTGGTCATTCCATTAGTCCTTCTCTTTACCTTAATACTCCTTATGCCTGATAGTAGGAATTCTTCAGATAGTTTCCCATTCATCTTCTTGATCTGCCCATCAGATATATTAATCCTTAGTCTCGATATTGAATTAAAAAAATGAGAAGCCACCGTGCCCAAGAAAAGTTCGGCAATGATAATGAGCAAGTATCCATATATGGATATTGGATAATCAAAGAATGACGACCATAATAATATGCCGACGTTCATACTGATCAGCAAGGTAATAAATGCTATAATCCTTCTTCTTATTTCATTTTTCGAAATATTGAATTCCATGGATAAGCTATGGTCCTACGTTGATATTCCTTACGGTTCCATGGCCTCCCCTAAGTCCCGAGTACGTAGTAAAACTATTGTTTCCAGAACTCCCTCCTGTTGCAGCTATGGATCCACTATTGAGGTAAGAACCTGTATAGAAGATATTGATCGAACCAGCGCCAGAACCACCTCCTGCAAAATACCCTCCTCCGGCAGGAGAGCCATTGGATTGGATTGACCCAGTCGAACCAATACTAATTGAATTGGCATATATTATCAATAATCCTCCTGTGCCACTATCACCACCTCCTCCGCCATTATTACCTGACCCTCCTGGGTTTCCAGCTCCTCCGCCACAAAAACGATAACCACAATTTCCACCAGCTCCACCATTCACACCACCCGAACCGCCAGAGCCAGCTCCACCAGCTCCACCAGAATAAGAAGTTCCCGCTGCTCCTGAGCCGCCTTCCCCTGAACCGACGCCTCCATTGCCACCTCCTCCGGTCTGACCGTTCGTTCCATCACTACTGGACAATCCTCCTACCGCAGGAACCTCGTAGGGCGTACCGCCTTTGGAAAGAATCAATATCCTATCTCCCGTAGTATTCCTTGCTCCCCTATCTGTCATAGAAATGATTCCATTTATCGTAAGAGTACCGTCAACGAAAAGGAACATCCCTCTCTTTGTCACCTGAGGAGAAAGAGTTACTCCAGAATTAATCGTAAGGTTGCCCTTATACCTTAAAGCGAGCATATAACTATCAGCAACGGCATTTCCAATTACAGGACTAGAAGCATAGGTCGTATCCGTATCTATCTGCACGTACTCTACAGGTATGGTGCTATAAGCGGTTACGATACTCTTATTACCATTCCCAGTACCATCCAAAGACCTGATTCCTGTTAAGAGGGATTTCTGCACGTAGAAATTTCCGACAGAAAAAGAGGTGGCTCCGCTACTATTCGTAACAGTAACACGATAATATGTCTTAGACAGAGGAAGGTAGTCCAATCTATCCATTGTCATGAGATATGAGCCTTCACCCTTATCAGTCAAGGTAGATGAATAGACATAGTTACCCATCTCATTACCCCACTCAAGCAGGATCGTAGAATTTCCTCTTCCATAATCTTCAGAAATGACAACATCAACATTAGCGGTTTGCTCGTTAATATTGTATGCGTTATTAGTAGAAATAGCTGGAGCCTGCTTAGATTCTAAGATATTCCTTATGCTCCCGTCTCCACCATTGATTCCAGCACTTTCAGTATAGGAATTGTTTCCAGAAATTCCTCCAGTCGCAGTCACGGATCCATTATTAATATATGAGCTCTGATAAATGATATTGATCGAACCAGCACCAGAACCACCTCCTGCGTACCACCCTCCTCCAGCAGGTGAGCCATTTGAATTGATCGAACCAGTCGAGCCAATGACTATCGAATTGGCATATATTATCAATAATCCTCCTGTTCCAGTATCAGCATTTCCTCCACCGTTTATACCTGCTCCTCCTGGATTTCCAGCTCCTCCTCCACAGAAATGGCTATAGCAGATTCCTCCAGCTCCACCATTTATTCCACCACTCGATTCTGGTATATTAGTACCGCTATTTGATGCATAACCAGCACCACCAGCTCCTCCAGAATATGATGTTCCTGCTGCCCCAGAACCACCAGCTCCAGAACCCACTCCGCCATCTCCTCCTCCTCCTGTCTGCCCATTCACCCCGCTATTATTAGCCAATCCTCCGATTGCAGGAATTTCATAATTCGTTCCATTATTAGAAAAAATAAATATCCTATCTCCTGGAACACTTGCTGCTCCTCTATCTGTCATCGAAATATTTCCGTTGACTACTAATGCACCATCCACATACAGAACCATTCCTTTTTTTCTGGCAGTCGAAGTAATAACAGTTCCTGCATCTATTATAACATCTCCACGGTACCTCACAGCAAGCATCCTTTGATCAGCCAAGGAACTACCAAGGTTTGCCGAAGAAGAATAATGAACACTTCCATATTCGATATATTCCACTGGAATATTACTATACTCAGTAACAGCAACCTTATCTCCGTTAGCCTCACCCTTAAAACCATCTATAGCTTTGAGAAGACTAAGATTAGGAGTATCAGTAACAGCGCATTGATTAGTCGTATAATCAGAACAGGAGTCCTGAGAATTGCAACTCCTAGCACGATAACAATACTGCGTGTCAGCAGTAAGACCAGAATCAGTAACACTGGTGCCTGATGTCTGTGACCAGGACTGTACTGGAGCGATCCTCTCAATCTCTGTCCTGACGGCATTAGCTGGTAAATTATAAGTAATATTTATTGAAGAAGAACTAATAGCCGACACCGAAAGAGACGGGACCGCCAAGACCACCCAAGTGTTAATACATTGATTACTAGTATAATCAGAACAGGAGTCCTGAGAATTGCAACTCCTAGCACGATAACAAGACTGCGTGTCAGCAGTAAGACCAGAATCAGTAACACTGGTGCCTGATGTCTGTGACCAGGACTGTGCTGGAGCGATCCTCTCAATCTCTGTCCTGACGGCATTGACAGGAAGATCGTAGTCAATGTTGATGCTAGTCGGACTTACAGCGGTAACGCTTAGAGACGGAATTGCTGGAGCTGGAGCCAAAGTAGTAACACAAACCGTAGCAGGAGTATCTGAGTAAAGAGAGGCAAGAGTATTGTATGCCCAGACAGAATAGCAGTATTCTGTATTACTGTTAAGTCCAATATGAACATATGGAGTAACCGTTTGGCTGCCGATAGAACTTCCATCAGTCATACTAGATGGAGCTGGTTGCCCTTGACGATAACGGATATACACAGAGTCTGATGAATAAGGAAGAGAGAAGGTCAGATCGATGGAGCTAGAAGATGAGGAGTTTCCAGAGACACTAGGAACCCCTGGGGCAGTAGTAACAG
>JAQWEU010000014.1 GCA_028704755.1 Minisyncoccota bacterium
TGGTAGGAGTAGATAGGGTAACAGTATCGTTATCAGTACCGCAAGCCCCATTGATAGTAGTTATAGGAGTGTTTTCACTGTATAGTCCAGTAGAAGAATCGAAGGAATAGTTATTAGCATTGGATAATCTGGAAGTGATGGTGAAATCGACTCCATCAGCAGATTCATATGAATAATATGAACCATTGGGATCACGCAGTACTGAAGCACTGCCGAAAATGGAATTATCACTACAAGTTCCTCCTATCGTACAACCATCAGGATCAATAGGCAGGGTAGTATCAGGATTATTAGTCTTGTATATCAGAATAGCCTTGGATAGTTGGTTGATATCAGCCTTCCTCCTCGCATCATTAGCCGCTCCTTGAGCTCCGCCCATAGAAACGATGATGAAACCAGCCAGGATACCGATGATGGCAATAACTACTAATAATTCGATTAATGTGAAGGCTCGCTTATTCATATTGATAATATTTTACCATAGTGATTACAAAATGAAAAGAAAATTCATAATAGGCAAGTTAATAATTTACTTTTTGCAAATCATGTAAGATGGTAACCTCTTCTTGTGTTAAGGCCTTATTATAAATACGCATATCACCTATCATCCCTTTGAACACACCCACAGTAGAATTATATGCCCCGATATACACAGGAAAAGTATTAGCCAAAAGCACTGTTCCAAAATATTCTTCCACTCCTGCCTGCTCAATACCATTGAAATAAAGTTTCATACTATTTGTCGCAACTCCTCCATTAGACGAACCGACAACATGGATCCATTGATTGATAGGTACATTTGCACTGCTCGTAAGCGTTGGAGAAGGAGCAACCCCATCCCCAGTCCATATTTCCAATTTTCCACTTCTAAGAGAGAACATAAGCCCTCCGTTTGATGACGAACCCCTTGATTTATCAATGATTACTTGTAAGGCAGAGGCATCTGTCGTATATATCCAGGCAGATAATGTAAATGCTGATAAATTGAAAATCGAATCATTTCCACAATTAATATAATCATTTGTTCCATCAAAATTCAAACGATTTACTCCTCCATTAACCGTCCAAGTAGCACCATTTATTATTCCATTATTCGCGCCTAATCCATTGATAATACTTGTTCCACTTCCTTCATTCATCTGCCAGTCAGCTATAGGTGCTATTTCCCTTAAAGCCTTACAGGTAGCACTACTACCACCCCCTGAACCATCGCAACTCCAAGAGATTGAAGAGCCTTGAGATGGAAAACTCAATGATGCAGGATTAGCGCTTCCCGTAGTACAAAAAGTATCAGTCCCATAGTTAGATATATTATAGATATATGTCTTATTAGCAGTACCGCAAGTACCATTGACTAGAGCCATTGAAGAGGTTTCACCATACAGCCCGGTAGAAGAATCGAAAGAATAATCATTATTATCGGATAGCTTAGCAGTGATGATGAAATCATTCCCATCAGCTGAGGCATAAGTATAATAACCTCCATTAGGATCCTTCAAGACGGACCCATTACCGAAGATGGTATTATCAATACAGGAATTCCCAATAGTACACGTTGTTATGGGTAATAATGTATCAGGATTATTGGTCTTGTATATCATTACCCCCTTACTGAGCTGGTTGATATCAGCCTTCCTCCTTGCATCATTAGCAGAATCTGAAGCTCCACCCATCGCCACGATAATGATACCAGCCAGGATGCCGATGATGGCTATGACTACTAATAGTTCGATCAAAGTAAAACCTCTTATAGGTTTTTGCATATATGATTAATAATTATTATAAATATATTTTATCGTAATTAAGGGAATGATCAAATTGTCAATCCTTGCAATTATGTTCCAAGTATTCATTATATACTTTCACTCTTTCATTGAACGATAACAACCTGCTCCTATAATTATCATAACTATCATTGAAAACACCGACATCACTATTATACCTATCCAACTTCGCATCGATTTCAGCAGTCCTGCTCTTTTTCTCCGCTCCTTCTGACATCTTCTCCAACATATCTAATTCATTAGAAATCTCCTTCCTCCTCTTATCAAGATCATCCTTCTTGACTAATAATATAGTATTCTCCGAAGCATAATATTCCTGCGTTTCCTTAGGCTTAAGAATATTTGCATTTACCGTTTCTTGCTCATCACACAGATAATTAGTCTCAGTATTTTTTTCTGCTTTACTCTCTGGAACCCAACCACTGAAAAAAAACTGGATAGCATTCTCTCCCCTGAAATTCATGACTATCACTAATAAACAGATCAGTATAGCAAAAAACACCTTCCAAAAAGAGAACTTCTTTTTAATACCTTCGGATCTGTCATTTAAAGACTGCACATAATCATCAATTCCTTGGACTTCAGGGTATTGGTTCAATTTAATGATAATTTATTCTTATGAATTCATTATACAACATATTTCTAAAATAAAAAATCCCTTTTTAAAAAAGAGATTATAAATGGTTCTTGAATTCATAGGAAAACATTACCATAGCGAAGTTGTTATTTTCTATATCCATTCTCAGGAAAGCTGTAACATAAGCCTTTTGCTGTTCAAGAAATGAATTGATCTTGTTCTCAATGAACTGAGGGTCTTCCCGTCCTAGGTCTGGATCAGCTCTTAATGTTCCGTCGATAATCTTTACTGGCATTTGTTCACCATCCTATTTCTGCTACATCCTAACATATAAACATATATTGTAAAGATGGTATTGTAAAAATCGCCATCTTACCATATATATGCAATAGTACCTTGGAGTGAGAACCATGAAAATTACAAAAGAAGATATCGTCCTGTTCATGAAGGATGAAGATGAGATGATGGAAGGATTGAAAAAGGATTTGATAGAAAATGCTATCATCGCTTCCTTGAAAAGCCTAGATTTTTCCACTCTCAGAGAAATCATCTCTCTCTTATCAGAAAGAGAAGAAGACTCCAGGAAGTACCTATTCTTGGACCATTTCCTTGATGGAAGAAAGATGATCTGCGATTTCCTGATCTACTATCTGACCATGTACGAGATCGGACTCATGGAAAAAAAAGAATTCTTGAGTAAATTTGCACTTGATCAACTCCTGAGCAAGTACCCCCAGGACCTGATCGAGGATGCCATCAAGAACACGGTTGACAAGAAATTCAAAAAGGATCCCATATAGCAAGAGGCTTACTAAAAGCCTCTCTTTTATTTCCCTCCTACATCGAAGAAAGCTTTCACATTGGCCAATTTTTCCCGATAGAACATCCTTTCTTCTATATCATACCTATGCAGGTCAGCGCTGATCCCATAAGCATCTATTCCTAATTTCCTAGCAATGTATATCGCCCTAGGTAGATGGAAATTCTGAGTGACTATGATGAATGAATCTAATCCGAATACCTCTTTAGCTCTTTTTATGCTCATATACGTGTCAAAACCTGACTTATCAAGGATTATGTCATCCTGAGGGATTCCCTCCTTGAGAAGGTACTTCTGGGCCGCTCCAACCTCATCATAATACACGTCCTTACTGTCTCCACTAACAAGGATCTTCTTGACCTTGCCATTCCTATAGAGATCGATCGATACCTCCACCCTGTCCTTGAATACATCACTCATCTCCTTATTCGGCTTGACACTTGCCCCAAGGACAAGAGCAGTCTGGATATCTGGAAGCTGATCAGATTTCTTGAAGATATATTCATTATATGCACTTTCAATACGAAAATTGATCGCCATCACGAATAAGAGCAATATGACAACCAACCATGTGATCTTTTTGAATAAATCCTTCATCATATATTCCCTTTATATCATACCTGGGAATAAATTCAAAAATATTTTGAACAACGCTATGAACTATTTACAAGTAATAATAATTATTGTATAATATATCTAGATCATTATGATAACACCGCTATCGGTTGGGCTATGCCTCATGGTCGGACTGGCTATCTATGCCTTGGTCTGGATGGCTATCAACTGCCAGAAGCTGAACGAAGAACTTTTAGACAAACCATAAACTGCTCGACCCTGAGCAGATTTTTTATATAAAAAGACAAGCAGATTCTTCATCTGCTTGTCTTGTATTTCCCTATCTTACACCGCTCAAGGCTGATAACCTTGTCTGGATAAGTAGAGTTATTATCCTTCTGATCAATTCACTTCTTGAGTAAGAAGGAGTAACTTTTACTAAGCTTGCCTTATACTTGGCTACAGCATCCTTAGTTACATTACCATAGAAATTGGTCAATACCTGTGTCTGTGGGAAGAATCCTGCCTTCTTCAACTCATTCTGCAATTGTCTTACGATAGAATTTGTCTGTCCATAGTTTACATATGGTAATAAGACATCGATTGCAGGGATGTTCTGTGAAGTTATGACAGAAATACCGACATTGGTTGGAGTAGGAACCACTACGCTTGAACCGTAAGCGATAGTATCGCATACAGTGTTTGAGTAGTATCCATTCACGTCATAGAACTTGACACATACGGTCTTCAATCCTTCTCCAGTAGATAATGTCCATTCCTTAGTAGTTGCATATGCTTCCTGCATAGAACCAGCGAATGTTGTTCCATTGCTGATTGCCATCTTAGTAGCATTGCTTCCACCGTTCAAAATCAAGGTCACTTTATCAGATAATGTCTTTGCATCTCCATTGTTTATCAAGACAGAAAGATTAGCTGTTGAGAAAGGGTTGCTTACAGCAGCCATTCCGCCACCGCCGCCACCACCGCCGCCACCGCCAGCTACAGCTGTGAATGAGGCAAAGGTAGTGAAGTGCTTAGTCCAGATAACCATATCAGAACCGACGCTCATCACACAATCTCCATCAGCAGGCAATGCATCTCCAGCGACCTGGGTATCAGCAGCACAAGCTGTGGTTATTTCTGTAAAAGTAGTTCCAGTCCTTACATATCCAGCTCTTTTTCCAGCCTGTCCAGGAATCAATATCCTTACAGCCTTGTCAAAAGACAATTTTGCTCCAGTGAAACCTACTTGGATTGCAGCAGTTGCTGACAAATTCTCAGTAGTACTAGGAATAGAGACTGTAGTGTTGGTTGGAGCAGCTATTACGCCATCCCAAGCAGGATCAGCAGAAGTGACTGTAGTATTAGCAGGAATACCGACGTTCACGTTACCAGCATTATTCGAAACGATATTGATAGCAGGCAATGTTCCAGTTCCATTATTGATGAAAGAACTTACATCGATTTCTGGATTAGATGTCCCACTAGCAATAGTTGCAGTTACTGGAAGAACAGGATCAGTAACGACTACTTCAGGAGTAGTGCTATTGATCGTAGCTGCACCAGTATTGTCTGGAGTTGTCTGAGTTGCTTCAATTGCTGAATCAATAAGTAATAATGAATCACTATTTCCAGCTACATCAGTTACGTTAGCCATTACATCATTAGCGAATGTAGTCGTATCAGTTGCATGTCCTGTAATCGTGATGACAGTATTTCCACCGTTCCATCCGAAAGTGATAGTCTTATTAGCACCAGAAGTCAAAGCGCTCTGTACTGCAGCTTTTCCAGCAGTGCTCAAAGCTTCGCTGAAAGTGATAGTTGCAGTTGCAGTAGCAGCTAGAGTATAATCAGCTGCTCCTGTTCCGAGTCCGACTAGGACTGTTGGAAGAACAACATCCTTAGTAGCAGTAGTTGTTGTTGATGTAGAAGTTCCGCCTAATGAATTAGTAGCAACAGCAGCTACACCGATAGCTCCATCTACTAGAGCAGGAGCGGTTGTTCCGTTGATAGTAATATCATAAGCAGTAGCTCCACCAGTCAATTGCTGTGTTCCTGTCTTGTTGTGCGAAGGAGTTCCATCGCTCAAAGTGACAGAGACTAGTGAATTTGCAGCCGCTGTTCCAACGATATGGATAGCAGCCTTCTCATCGTTATTGATATATCCATTGCCAGCTACTGTAGTGATTACAGGAGCAGTTGGATTTACTGTAACCGTATAAGTCTGTGTACTTACTGCATCTTGAGCAGTAACGACTAATTGGTTTCCAGTCAGGACTGGGTTGGCGATACCAGTATCGTTCCAAGTCTGATTAGCTTCGTCCTTAGTCAGATTTGCTAAGAAAGCAGCTTTAGCAGTACTTAAAGGAACATTACTGATCGTTCCAGCGTTATCGTCTACAGTATAGACGATTGAAGATACCGTTGCGATAGGACTACCTCCTCCGAGGTAACCAAAGGCGGTATTCAAACCCCAGAAAACACCATTGCTCTGTCCTAAGCATGATACTACTAGAAGAGCTAAGGTAACTGGGATGAATCTAAGTTTATTCATAGGTCTTTTATAATTTATTTATTATTAACCCTAATAATTTATAATTTAGTTATTCGAACTATCTTGGTTATCCTTAATCCATGACTCATTGTGCTACTCAATAAGTATTGGAATAAGAATAATCAAAACAACAAGAAAACTTGTACTACATAACTACATCCTTATTATATGCAAATATAAATGGAATAGTCAAGTGGATTATCGACTGATCAACATCTTCTTGATCATATCGATGAGATTATTCCTCTTGCTAGTATCCTGGACTTCAGGCTTCTTCAGCTCTCCCTTGATATTTATCTTCCCCTCAGCAGAACAATAATTAGAATTGACATAATACAACCCGGCTGGGAGATACAGTTTCGAAGTATCCACCCTCAGCTTGTTATAATCTATTATACTGATATCGCTCGCTGGGATATGGATCAATGAATTATTGCTTACATTAGTAAGGTTCAAAGCCACATCGGGCCTCAGATTATCTGCATCAAGATAGAAGAAACTTCCGTTCTTCACCTCCTTATTCACATAATATATCGAACAAGCAGAAGTATAGATCGTATTAGTCAATAATATACTAGCCGTAAATGGAGCCGTATTCCTCAATCTCGGAATGATCTGATATATCTTCAATTCAGGATATTTCGAAATGAGAAGAGCCGCTGAACCAGAGACTATGGCTGCCGAAAGATGGGATCCGCTTACTGTCTCATACTCGAGCTTCTTCGAGAAAGTAGGAACCGTTGTCGTGATCAAGCTCACTCCAGGAGCCCAGACATCAATCACTTTAGAGCCATAATTTGCCCAATTTGCCTTCATGCTACTGCCTTTTACTGACGCCCCGACTCCAAGTACCATATTTATATCTACTCCATCATTCGAAGCAGGAGAAACTTTAGTCTTATCAATATCCCTTCCTACTTGCTTAGTCGATTTTACATCTCCATTACCTGCTGAAGCAACTACTAGAACTCCTTTACTATAAGCAGCATTTATTGCCTTATTATAATCAGCACTATAAACGACATAGTTACTGGCTCCTAAGCCAAAAGTGATTATCTTCGCTCCATTATTAGCAGCATAATTGATTGCCTCGATAATGGCCTGCTTCTGGCATCCTTTAGAGTCACATGCGATCAAGGGCATAATCTTCGCTTCCGGTGCGATACCGGCTATCCCGATATTATTATCAGGTCTAGCTGCTATTACTCCTGCCATCTGGGTCCCATAATTATCCTTAGGTGTCAAGACTGCATTCTTATCGATGAAATTCCATCCATGGATATCATCGATAAAACCATTCTTATCATCATCCTTCTTATTATTCACTAATTCCTTAGCATTGGTCCAGATAGCATCTTTGAGATCAGGATGATCGATCTGCACCCCTCCGCTAATAACAGCAACCACCACATCCTTACCCTTGGAAATATTATAAGCTCCAGTAAACCCTTGGTCTATACTGTAAGTATCATAGGCTAAAACACCATTAAAAGATGCAAGGAAAATGGCTATAAGTATCGAACATGACAAGAAATAGTTTGATGCTTTCATTAAGCTTATAATAAGCTAAATTCGAGATAAAATCAATCACTTATTCACCCTTTATCTTATATACTTTTATCTTCTCTCCAGTGTATTGGAGCTCAAGATCCTCTGAGCTCAGGAATCCATAACTGATGTCATCGACTGGATCCAGATCATCGATCTTTATGATATATGACACTCCGAATTTTTCCTTGAGCTCCTTGATCTTCTCATCATTATCTATCCATTGGTCGATGATCAGATTATCCAAGGCAAAATACTCCTTATCGCTCTCCTGATTACGGACTCCTGGCATATCCACGCTCTTGCTATAGATTATCCTCTCTCCGAAATACCTCAGAGCAGGATTAGCTGTTACTAATTTGTTATTGAAATCCAAAGAGATATACAAATGCCAAGGAAGGAACAAGACTTTCCCATCAGTATCCTTCTCAATAATCTTCTTGGCTTCAGCCCAAGAATCAGGGTATTGTATCGGCTGGAACTGCCTGTGCAAGCCTCCCCAAGTATAACAGCCGAATAATACCGGAATGACAAGTACGGTAGATAAGAACATATTCAAATAGTTCTGATTGGTCTTCTTGAGATAATCATATATGGCTACGAATCCTAGTCCAGCAAAGACAGCATATGAATAAGCTAATATTCCGCTGAACTTCTGGCTGTCCCTGAAACCTGACCAGAAAGGAATATGTTCATAAAACCAGAGATTGAAGCCCTTGAAGACAGTTTCGCTCACTCCCAAGGAAAATACATATGAAAGAATAGCTAGAATCCCAAAGAATACTGATAATTCCCTATATTTTTTATTCCTAAACCCATTAATGAGACCGATTAGGATGAAAATCATTATCAAAGTAAAGGCTACCCAGAAGAAAACCGTATCCTGTGGCCAGACAAAATACTTTGCCCAAGGATTCCTCTCTCCCCAGAACCCATTCAAGGAAAGGACATTTAGAAGTACATCCACCCCCTTATAACTTCCTGCTGAAAATATTTCCCAATGATTCAAAGACAATCTCTGTTCGATCGGACTAGTCCTCGACAAAGCTGGAACAAGCCAATAGCTGATAGCAATTAAAAACGAAATCCCCCCAATGAATAAATTCCTCAAAAGAATAATAAAATTATCCTTCTTCTCAGTAACTGTAACTCCTAAGAGGTAAAGTCCGTACACGAGGAAAATCATACAAGCCATCACGCAGAAATGCAGGGAAAAAAGACTGATCAGGAATATGGCCCCGAATACCTTCAACACATCCATGAGTCCGTTATTCTCCCTCAACCTCAATAATTGATGGAAAAATAGTGGTAGAAAAGCATAACCCATCAAATGCGTCCACTGTCCGGCTAGGAGCCTTGAATAGACGAAGGGATTAGCAAGATAGATGAGAGATGAGAACATTCTCGCTTCCTTGTTCTCTCCTATTGGTAAATACTTGAAAGCTGAATATCCGATCAATACTAATATCCCTGATAATATGATCTTTTGGACTATCCAGACTGGTATGATCGAACTCATAACGAAGATCAGATAATTGACAATCAGTCCATTAGAAAAAGCATCGCCACCAGAAACGACTTGCATTTCTGGTCCGAAGACCATATCTAATCCCAGGATATACCCAGGCATGAGCCCTTGCCAGAGAATGATGACCGCTAATCCAATGAATATTAAGAGATATTTGTCTATTTTCATCTTTTGTCTATACTTTCTAATAAAAACACCTCTCTGTCAACATCGCCTAATACGAGAATAGTAAAACTCATTCTAAATCTCAACAGATTGGATATACTCCCTGAACATTTTTACTTTCTTACTGTCTTCGGAATTGATAAGGAAAGGCTCGATATCCTTTGCAAGTTCATTAAAATCTAGATTGGCCGTCTGCTCAAGCAACATTTTCTTTAACTCTTTCGCATTCTTAACCCCCAACTTAGCTTCTAAATATTCATAATTAGGCTTTGTCTGGGAAAGAAGAAAGATGATATCAAAAAAATCACGCCCTTTTGCTCGATCGCGATTAAGTGCTGCATATATCTTTTGCGACAATAGTACATCGATAGGAGTTGTAAATATCTGGGTAAAAACATCGAACCTATTAAGGATCTTCTTATCTTTCTCGTACTTGACCGTCTGAGGAACAGTATCGATCTGGATCAATATCTTCTCCTCCTCCAAACCTGAGATATCATTATCGAACAAGACCTTCGGCATTCTGATATATGAACGATACGCACCCTTGAAAACATTTCTTATCTCCACCTTATATCCTTGGAGTTCAAGACCCTTCTTTACTTCATTCGCGAGATCAGCGAACTGTTCTTCGGTAATATTAAGGTTATCGAAATCTAGATCCTCAGAAAATCTACTGTTATTATAAACGATTCGAAGAGCAGTCCCCCCAAGGAATATCAAGTCTTGGGCATACTTTGAATTGAAGATGATTTCTAATATCTTGTATTGCAAATACTCCCTCAAGATATTTCTCTTGAAGCTCTTTTCATTATCAGGATAATATTTTTCAATATTATTCAAACTAAGCATATTGATTATTAATATAAGTTAAGAATCTCTTTGCTCGACTATTCAACGCCTTACTATGAAAAGCATTAAGATATTTATTGAACTTTTCCATATCCATCCTCTCCTTTATTTCAGCAATATTGAATCGAACTCCCTCGAAAGACTCATTATCACTGATTCTTGAATTGAAATATAAATAGTCAAGGATAGCTTTTTCTAATTCAGCTATTTGATAACGATGACCATCATATTCCTGGATCTTATAACCAAACATGAGTTCTGATTGCACGTGTCGATAAATAAAATTTCCCACCGAAGCCTTGATCTTCTTTGTTGGTTGTGAAGTTACTAGGGTAACTCCATACACGGACTCGGGAATGATTCCATATATCGAAAGAGCCATCTCTAAAGAAACATAAGACGGGCCATATATCCGACTTGCAATTATGAAAAGGATCTGTTCATTTATTGGAAAATCAGTAAAGAAGTAAAACCCCTTAGATATCTTCTTCATATATCCTTTCTTTTGCCACTCGCTCAATCTTTGCTTATGGAACGACGGATCGACCTTCTCAATATCCTTGATCGAAAAAATTGGAAAGTCATTTAATTGTGTTTTTAATTCTAAATATTGCATTTTATTCAATATTATTCCGCTTTTTAGGAATAATCAAGAATATTATAGCACATACCACCCTGTCTAACAATATTTCACAGGACATTACCTATCTATTTTTAGTACTATTTTCAAACAGAAATATTCTCTTCCGACAAAAAACCTTTGATATAACAGGCATAACATTGTATAATGAATCCATAATAAGTTTCATAATATAATCATATGAAAAAAACAATTTCCTCATTAATAATGTTCTCTCTAGCAGTCCTTCCCTCTCTTGCATCAGCTGACGTGATCCTTCCTGGTTCCCATTATGTCGAAGAATGCGTCAAGGTAGTCAACCTGGACAGATTCCCTGATATCGTCCTGACTGGCTATTACACCGGACCGATGGTCAAGGATTACGAGACCTATACCATAAAGAATAATGAATGCTGGACCAAAGGCTATAAGCTGAACTCCTTCAAGGTCTACTATAATCAGAAGGAAAAAGCTGGACAGATAGGAACGGATAACTTCTTCGATATTCCTGAGAATATCTCTGGAGGATCAGTAGCTGATTCTGATCATACTAGTAAGAAGACAGTCGAATATTCTCTCGCAACTTCTTCTGATAACAAGGTCATCCTCTATAAGTCAAAGGTGATATCCGAATATAACGACGGAAGCCCTTCTAAGACCGAAGTCTTCCCTGGTCCAGAGATAACCCCGACTCCTACTAACACCTGCCTAGACCTGAAAAGAGGCCTGATTTATGGCAGCCGTGACCTTACTGACAAGGCAGTCACTGATCTGCAGGATTACCTGAGGACTAACGGCTACTTGGACTCCAGATCGACTGGATATTATGGCTTGCTTACTTTCAAGGCAGTCAAGGTTTTCCAGACAAAGAATTCTATCAAGGCTACTGGAACCGTTGGTCCAGTTACCAGAGCCAAGATCAGATCACTGACCTGTAACTAAGATGGAGTACGAAGAAGCTTTCCTCTTCTCCCTTTTTCTGACAGTCCTGACCGAGACTCCGGTCGTCTTTCTCATAATGAGATATCTTTATAAGGATAAGGTCATAAAAACTTCTAAGGTAGTAGCAGTGAGTTTTCTTGCCTCTGCCCTGACCTTGCCATATCTATGGTTCGTCCTCCCTCGATTCATTCCTGATTGGAATATTTACTTCATCCTAGGGGAATCCCTGGTCATAGTGATCGAATCATTGGTCTATTTCCATCTCTTCAGGCTGAAACCCTTGAATGCCTTCATCCTGTCCCTCCTAGCGAATGCCGTATCGATGTCTCTAGGATTATTCATCAAGCTCTAAGCGATCAAAAAATCAGGAAGACTAGATCCTGATTTTTTTGATTGCAAAAAGAGCTATTTCTTACGGTTCCTGATCGTTATCACGACCATGATCGCGATCGAGATAGACATGGAAACGAAAAAGGCCACTAGTCCGCTGTTCAATCCAGGATTAGAAGCCACTGCAGGCTCATACGGTCGACCTACAATTATCGGCGGAGCAAGATCTGCCCAAGCACTCTGCCATGTTAATAATAATGATGATAATACTAATAGATGTTTTTTCATAATCCTTGTAAATATTTATCCTTATAATATATCTTCAGACTGATATATAGGGAGACAATAGAGACTATTATCGCTGATAATATCATCCATTGATTGCCCAATACCTCTCTGAATTCGACAAAAAACGATGGCACGGCTCCTAATAACAAGGCAAAGCATGTCAGTCCGAAGGCGAACCCAGTCCTGCCAGGAAAGATATTAGAAATGATGATCAAGGTTATCGGCATGGTCATGTTGAATAGGAACATTCCTATTATAGCGACGTATGGATTGTTCGCCCCGAATACCAATAAAGGGATCGATAATGCCAGAGTTCCTACTCCGACCTTGAGCCAGCCGAACCTGTCAGCGAATATTCCCCCAAGCCCCTTCCCAAGAACTATTGCAACAACCAGAGCTATTCCCATACTCAGATCAGTCCTCCAAGGAAGGATGATAGACATTCCTACGAGAGACCTGATTACCACGGAAACGAATACCAATGACAATATCCATTCAAGACCATTTATCCTCACTTCCTTCTTCTGGTCATGATCGATTTCCGGCCTAGTGATGACAGAAGTCAGGAATATCAGGAAAGTCAGGATCGCAAGGAATGGCCAAGCTACGAAATTACCCCCTTTTCCCAGTATTGTTCCGACAAAAAGACCAAGAGCTCCAGGAGCTACATAAACTCCCGGCGCAGAGGCCTTTTTAGGCGTCAGATTGAGACAGATCACCCCAGCCCCGACATGGAATATGGCATTACCCAGTCCAGCTAGGATGACCGCTGCGATCGGAGCATAGGAAAACGATATCGCTGCCATCCCTACCAGGATAGCCCCGAAAATGGCTGACGTCCTAGGAATATCGAATCGGTCAGTTATGAATCCCCATAAGGCTTGGAGTCCGAAAGCCAGGACATTGTACAATATGACTAAGTTGAAAAAATCCTGAGCACTTACTAATTGGTCCTTGAAGATACTGAAGACCACCCCCGCACACATGGCATCGACTACCGCATGCATCATTCCATAGACTGAAAGATTGGAAAATATTGTCCTTGAGGATGTTTTCTTCATATCAGTTATGAGTCATGCATTTACTATTCTCACAGCTACAGCTTACATTGTCTCTCACCAAGGCTTCCCCGATAGTCTTCCCGCTCCTGACAGATTCCTTCAATATCCTTGCCACGTATTCATTAGTATTGCACCCACCAGTGAACCAGACGTAATTACAATCATTATCTGCTGAGCAGCAATTATTCTCCTTGGTACAGGCCGAGACACTACAAGGTTGCCCAGTCACAGCATCTTCTCCATTGATGCACTCACCGACCCTGTTCTTGATATATAGCTCATTGGCCTTGGTCCTTGAGATGATCCCCCAATAGCCAGACACTGGATTGATACCATACTTTATCTGGAACTTCCTCACCGCGCTCTGCGTAGCCTTTCCGAAATAGACAGTCTCCTTACCGGAAGAACCGACTCCTGAAACAGCTACCGTCGTCTCAGGATCGAAATTCAGGAACTGCTGCAGATACTTCACTTCCACGTCTCTCATCCCCAGTTTCAAGCTCTTAGTGAACCTCTCAGTAATGACTTCTGTCTTCTGATCCTTCTCCGCTCCCAAGGAGACAGCCAAGGCTTCGAGTCCAGCCTTGTCACAGATGGTTGGATCATTGAGATTATCTACCGAGCACTGTTCTGCTAAGGCGATATTCATCGAAAAGAAAAGGAATAGTATGATAAGATATTTTTTCATATTGGAATCATTATATCACAATAATTCTCATTTGCTAATAAAAAACAGGGGTCAGATCGCCCCTATTACTTTCAGTCCCAGATATGCCGTCTTTACTACTACTACTTGCCTCTGCAGAGACATCGTTATACGGAAGAATCCGATCGAAGCCAATCCTCTGATTTCCTTCTCATCCTCAGCATCCATATCCCTGCCATCCTTATACTTCCTATAAAGGAATTCCTCCCTTTCAAGGTCATCCATCATCTTCACCTCCTTGTAAGTACTAAGTATATGATAACCCTGAGGCAGATATAGTTCAATAGACGAAAAGAAAAAAGCTGCTGATTATCAGCAGCCTCTTAAATGGATTGAAAGAAATTTAAACCAATATCGTGTAAAAATGAAGATATTATGGAGGGTCGAGCCCACAACGATCATACATCTCGATGATTGAATACCCTTCCTTCAATCCCTTTTTCACATATTGCAGCAAGAAAGGACTGAAATAGAAGATCATCTGGGTCTCTAAGACTAGTAGGTCCAGACACGCCTTGGTATCTGAGCAATTCCTCCCTAAGTTCAGCCAGAAGAACATCGTCCCAGCAGAAAGACCTTCCTTTAATTTGATTACTACAGGAATCGACAGAGGGACTTCTCCACTCATTATTTCCTGTAAGTACTCTTTTGAAAATCCTGCTCTTTCACAGAGCATCTCGTTATCTAAGCCTGAGAAAATGATCAATTTATGAATTACTTTCCCGATAGGCTCTTTATCCGGATCAAAGCGAACCATATATTTATATATATATATTATTTCGTTAATAAAAAAACACACCCTTGTGACTTCGGGAATGTCAAGTTATTCTCTGAGTCGGACATCTAACGTATTCGTATATTAAATATATACCTCCCTTAATTATTTGTCAAATCTTATAACACCAAGATCAAACAAAAATCTTAGCTTCTAAAATATTTCTGGATGCGAACCGATTCTCAATAATAAGATAGTAGCCTCTTCTTTTTCTATCTTATAAACAAGAAGAATATCTGACCTTATATGACACTCAAAACATTCCTTGAATTCGCCATTCAACCTATGATTCATGTATTTTCCAGATAACACCTTATCGCTGATCAAAATATCCAAAACAACCTCTAATTCACTGAGAATATCTTTATCGTGCTTATAGCGCTTAATATCTTTCTTAAAATGACTAGAATACTTTAATAAGGACATAATCAATCATTTAAAGCATCTTTAATAAGCGCTGAAGCGCTTTTAAAAGATTTCTCAGATCTCTTCGCTTGTTCAATAGACTCTCGCAAGGCTTCAGCATTTCTCAGAGTAAACCCATTCTCATCTCTCAATTCAAAAGGAAAACTTCTTGTAATGATCACTTGCCTAAGAAATATCTTCACAGCGGAACTCATATCCATTCCCAATCCTTCCAAGATGATTTTCGCTTCATTCTTCGTCTTAGTATCGATCCTGACCTGAAGCTGCTCACTATTCTTATTAATCATATTTTTATTATACTTTATAGATTTGTATTTATTACATATAATGTATTGCTTTTTTAATAAATTGTCAATACATTATAAAAATATCCTTGACTAAATAATATAAAATTAATACGCGAATAAGTTAAGCCTGACCTGCATGAATACACAGGACTGACGAGGATTAGAAAAGAAATTTCCTGATTTTTCCATTTAAAATAAAGAAATGATTATTACTTTTCATTATCTAGAGCAAGCTTGAGCAAGAAGATAGTGTCAATTCTAAGATTAGACCTTATCCATATTTTTTGTTTTTCGTCTAAAAGCTCACCTAGTCCAGAAAGAATGTTCCGATCATTCATCTTTTCCAATAGATCGATATTCTTTTCTAAGAAATCCGTATACTTCATACCAGTACGACTCTCTATGATTTGCTTATTGACCATCCAATTGTTCTTCAGAAAAAAATACACATCGAAAATATCCCTATTAGTCTTACCGATTCTCTCGTACATAGCACAAAGCTTATGTGCCACCATATCCTCCTTGATCATGATTTTCATCGGAATACCGATATACGACTTCACTTCATACCTAGAACCAAAATCTCTCCTGTTTATTTCTACCTTTATATTTTGAGCACCATCAAGCTTCTCCTTATATGACAATAAATAGAAGAAACTGAATCTCTTTTTTTCAAAATCTTTAAGATTTCCATATCCTTCTAGGATATTTTTGACTCTTTCAAAAACTATATCCTCTTTAGTAGCATCGAGTAAGTCAAAATCCAAATCTACTGAAAACCGGTTCAAGTCATAGAATAAATAAGCTGCAGTCCCTCCTTTAAAACCCAAGAATGGTCCAGCATTTGGATCGGTGAATATATCTTTAAGAATACTGATAAGAATATTCCTATGTATTGTCCTGTCTAATGACATAATATTAACCCTGATTAGATATGAAATGTTTATAATAATCATTAACTTTCTCAACCATTCTCTTATTTCCATAAATAGGCAGGATAGAGAATACCTTGTTCCAATCCAGAGGCGTTAGATTATCGAAATGATAATCCTTATTTAGATAAACAGTATCCAAGAAAGCCCTCTCTTTTGAAGCGATTGGATAATGCCCATTATTTTCTATCCCAGAACTATCATTAAGGACATTCTCTTTCAATTTCCTGAAAGAAAAGATTTGACCATCACAATCTATTTCTTTTGTCTGGTAGGATGCGACAAAGATCTGTCCATAATATTGGAATATTATTCCCGCCTCAGCCAATACAGTCTCAAAGCTAATATAGGATGGAATGAATATCTTTGTTGCCAGTTCACGTCTATCATAGACCTTATCCTTGGCATAAATCCCTCTACGGATACCGTAGAGTTGTCCATTTTTTACATAATAAGAAAGCCTACGACTCAAAAGACCTGGATTTCGCTCTCCGAAAGCTAACAATATTTCCTTGAAAGAAAATACTGTATTATCATTCTTTAAAATATTTATTATATCTACTTTCTCCATGTATTCCTATTTTATAAGCTAAACATTACATTTTATGTAATCTTTAACTCCTATTATACAATATTATGTAAAAAATACAAGAATATGCTATCCATTTTGGCTAAGATAAAACAACTAAAACAGGCATATTTCATACCCGTTTTATCTGATTATCCAATAATTGTATTATACAAAATACTTACCGATGTTAAGATTTTTCCCTTAAGAAACTTACTTTTTTACTTTTTTCAATATTTCTATTTATCATAATTCTAATGAATTTTGATATTACAATATCATTATTCCAGATAAAAATGATATTATGAAACATAAAACTCTATAATATCACTCCCAATAGCCAGAACTAATTTATTTTCTGGCTATCTAATAAATATTTGCTCGGATCCAAACTGAATGATTCGAACTTATCAATAATAATCCCCTAGAATATTTCTGAATGCGAACCAATCCTCAATAATAGGATAGTCACTTCTTCTTTTTCTATCTTATAAACAAAAAAATATCTGGCTTTATATAATACTCAAAACATTCCTTGAATCCCCCCCCCTTTTTTTTATATCTTGACTGTTTTCATTTATAATTCATAATATCAGTGTGCTCATAAAGCGCAAGCTTTATTCAGCTAAGGGATTCCATAGGCTGAAAATGAGCACAACAAAAAAATCACTAACTAAGTGGTTTTTTTCTTTCTTCACTATCCTAAAAAAAGTAATATTACCAGAGCCGATTTTTCTTAACATTACTGTGAAAAACATAATCATTTATAAATAAATTACTCTAATAGAAAATCCGTACTTAATACGGATTTCATAAATCTCTAAAAATAATTCAAAAACATCAACAATTCTATTCCCCTCCCTTATCACTGGAAACAACTTCCATCTTCTTCTTTTCAATCTTCACCAACTCATAATCCTCATAGATATCCAATTTCATCAAGGCATCATTCTTTTCTGCATCTCCCCCAAGCAAGGACATCTGTACCCCTTCAGTCAATTCCCCTTTATCGATTATTCCATCATCGTTCTTATCATTGAATTCATAGCTCTTCTCCTTTATTTCATCCCCAACATTCAACGAAGAACTCTTCACGTCTTTGACGAAACTCTCATAATCCCCCATCACCAATCGAATCTTTTCTGAAAGCAGCAATGGTTCGCTCTTTCCTTTCGTTTCTAACTCCTTCTTTTTCTTCTTCTCAGCCCTCTCATCCCTCCAATACTCAAACATCTGCAATACGACCGTCATTACGAGGAAGAAATAGGCATATACAGCCACTTCTTCAGCAATCTTATCCTGTTTTACTTGTAACAAGATCGGACACGTTGTAAGGCAGATTAGAGCCAAAAAAGCAATGAACCTACTATCCCAAGCACAGAACAGGAATATCAAGAATAATCCCCACAATAAAGAACTGGATAATCCCCATAGATAATAAGCTCCAACAGCAAGACCGATAGCAAACACTATCCTTAATTTCTTTCGATAAATATCCTTCAATAACTTCCATATAAGCCCGAAGAAACCGAAAACGATCCATTTTATTCCATTGATGATATTATTTACTATTTTGATTGCCATAATCTCTTGCAAAAATTATTACTTATGATATATTATAGTTGATCGAAAGATCGTTGACTTAATAGCTTAAGGGGCCCCTGAACGGGTTCCTTTTTGCATTTAATTTACTATCTACACCTTATAATTAAAATTTACCAATTAACATCTTATATCTTATTAAAGAATCATCTCTGCTTAAATCAGAATCATCTAAAAGAATTAAACGTTTCGCATAAGGATCAGTATTTATCTTAATTTTTTTAGAAATTTCCATCAATTTATTAAATGGCATTATTATCCTAGCATACCTCTCTTCTATTTCCTTAATATTAAGATTATCAGGTATTACCCCTGGAATATCCAATTTATAAACTTTCCAATAATAAGCTATATAATTATGATAATTTTCAAGCCCCCTTTCAGCAACCCCCCTAACATTAGCTAATATTTTTTCATCAAATGGATCAAGATAATCTCTTAAAATAAGAAGGGCCTGAGAATTTTCATAAATAACCCTCTTATTTTTAATATAATTATCTTCAAAAACCCTATAATAGCTATTTACTAAATTGACCCAAAGACTTCGATAATCAATAGTTTTTTCATAATATGAACTATTTAACAAGTTTAATACTTCATGCTTATGGTCAAAATCAACATTATCGCTTTCAATTACCATAATAAAAATTGAAATAACTCTTTCTACATCAAAAATATTCCATAAATTACTTAAATAATCCATAAAATCCTTCAACATATTATACCCCATCTCAATATTCAACTTCTCTCCATGAAAACAAACTTTTAAAAAACTATCTATCAATAGGGCAGGGTCACATCTCTCCTTAGGTCTTAATTTAAAAGCACTGCTATAATGAATAATTAATTCTCTTATACGCTCAGAATAAAATACAAAATATTTTGAAAATATCAACTTATTTAAAAAATTAAATTGCTGAGGAATATTCACATCGTTAAAGATATCAGCACTACCCATTAAATCCAATAACCTTGATATGTTATTTTCATCATAATAAGAAAAATCTAACCCATATAAAAGCTTTATCACTTCATTCCAAAACCTTTTTTCTTGCGTAAAAAGATAAATATCCTCCCTTGAATTGATTTTTTCTAAAAGAGAAAGTCCTATCTCGATATCCTTTTTATTTAAAATTATTCTCTTATAAATAATAAAAGATTCTTCTCCTAACTGTGCTAAAAAGTATATAAAATTATTATTAATAATATCATACAAAGTATCATCCAAATCAAATGATTTAGATTTTTTATATTTTTCAAAAAATGTCTTAAATAATACAATAAATTGCTCATTAACAATTATCGTAGAATCCTTACCAATTAGCGCTTTCATTAATTCAACAATAAGCAACTTTTTACCATTAAAATCAGAAATATAATAAGCCAAAATAGGTAAATAATTAATAACCAGAACACCTCCCTCATTAATAAATTCTATTAATAAATTAAAAATTTCATAATTATCTTCTAATCTTAAACGTCTCTCAAAATCTACAATAAATATAGGATTTTTTAATAAGTCACTATTTGTACGTAATAAAAATTTAACCAATTCGATAAAATCAATATTCTTAACTTCTTTAAACCTTCTTGAATCCTTAATTGATAAATTAGCAAAAAACAATAATTTTTGATAATAACTAATTTTATTTATCTCAGAAAGGCAATTCTTCAAATTCTCAGGAGAGTCTAAAGATTTACTCATTTCAAAAATATCATAATTATCTGATCTAAGATAATAATCGAATGACTTAGATAAACACCTTATTAATTTAAAAGAATTTTCCCACTCCTTTTTGTTGGTAGGATAATTCGCTTCAATCCAAATCTTAACACTTTCATATTCGCCAGGACTCCTTTTGGTCGAAACATAATCCCTAATAATGCGATCAATATTATTTCTAATAAAATCGAACAAGAATAAATATTTTGTATTTGTTATTATATATCCCAATGCAATTATTTGAGTTGGAGTATAATACCTTATTTCTAATCTATCCAAAATATTCTTCTTTGTTTCTATATTTTCTATACATCTTTTTATAAATCTTGGAGTCTGCATTATTAATTCATTAAAAATATAACCAAATCCATCTCCATTAACAATAGGTTGGCTACGTTTTTTTAATATATCAATAGCTGTATCCCCAAAAATACGCCCAAGCTCCTTAGTTAAGTATTCATCTTTTCCTTCATTATCACCAAAAGGAACCTGTAACCGTCTATTAATAGTCTTATTATCATTCAAAAAATATGATGTTTGAAATATGGATGAATTACCAGGAAGCTCACTCCTTAATTTACCAATCATCTCTGGATCAAAAGGAATAATAAATATCAGTTTTATAGGAAAATGAGAAAAACTCATATTCTTGAACCTTTCAATAACCTCCACAACTCTATACATTTCTCCTGGCTTAGCCCTCTCCAGCTCATCAATAACTATTATCCAATGTTTTTCACGAAAATCATAAACCCCTCCAAATTTACAAAGAACATCCTTTTCCACACCATCCTTATCAATAATAGGCCTATCAGAACTACCAATAGTACTGAATAACTTATTAAATACACCTCCATTAAAATCTCTAAAAACCGAATCAAGCATCGGAATCAAAATATTTATATTAATTTTCGGGTATCTACTAGCAATCGTATCAAACCACCTCTCATTAAAAAGCTTAGAAAAATCTTTAGCTTCGTTAGTCTCGGTTAAAGATATATAGGTATAGAGAAAACTGTTTTTATCCGGTATACTCTCCACTATCATACTCAGAAAAGAAGATTTTCCAGAACCAATTCTTCCACATATGCAAACTATATTTATGTCTGCCTCAGTTTTAATAATCTCCAAAGCCGCAGACTTAGCCGGCTCTTTAAATCCTAAAAAATCATCATTTATTGAAGTAGTATCTGGTCCAAAATATAATTTAACTAAAGAAATTTTTCGTATAATAGTCAAATAAACAGCATATGAAATAATTAAAAACAATAATAAAATAATATTCACACCAAACAGTAAAGAATCCCAAAAAAATGCTCTAATAGTCAAAACTAAAACCGCAGAAAATAAACCCCAAAACAAATAATAAATATATGATTTGCGTTCTCTTAACTTCTGCGTTCTTATAACCCTAATTGGATCAATTGAAAAATAAAAATAACCTAATAATGTTATGCATATTAACAAAATTAGCCATCCATAATTAAAAAAATAGATAACAAGATGATCTCTTAAATAATCGTACCTAAAAACATCTAAGAAATAATTCTC
>JAQWEU010000057.1 GCA_028704755.1 Minisyncoccota bacterium
ATCAGGAGGATCAAGGACGCTTTATTGGGCGAATGATAAGAGTGGCTAATTATATTAGCCTCTTTTAATTTGAAAAAGATAAATTTAATCATAAAGAAATGGATCAATCAATCATATTCTCGTTTGTCGGTATAGGAGCAGTAGCTGCCTTATCATTCTTAGGATTCTTGTTCCTTGGACTGAAGCCGGAAAAGTTGAAGACTGTCATCATGGTCTTGGTGAGCTTTTCAGCCGGTGCCTTGATCGGAGATGCATTTTTTCATCTCATTCCTGAGACAGTCGAATCTGCTGGACCGAAAGACATCAATGCATATATATACATCACCTTAGGGATAGTGATCTTCTTCGTTTTGGAAAAGATCATTCATTGGAGACATTGCCATATTCCTACCTCAGAAGACCACCCTCATGAATTGGGGGTAATGAACCTGGTAGGGGATGGGTTGCATAATTTTTTAGACGGACTGATCATTACCAGCGCTTTCTTAGTCGATATCAATCTGGGGATTGCTACTGTTTTTGCGGTCATAGCCCATGAGATCCCTCAGAAGATAGGGGACTTCGGCATCCTTGTTTATGCGGGATATTCCAAGCTCAGGGCAATCTGGCTCAACCTCATATTTTCCTTGATATCGTTCGCAGGAGGACTATTAGCGCTTTTCTTCGCTGGCAACCCTGGATTATTGATGTTCTTGAATTCATTCACTGCTGGCAGCTTCATATACATAGCAGTTGCAGATCTGATTCCTGAGATGAAGAAGGATCATTCCTTGAGTAATTCATCGATTCAGTTATTGAGTATCCTGCTAGGATTAGGCATGATGTTAGGGTTCAAATTATACCTTTCTGAGTGATTTTTTACCCGCTTTTCCATCCATTTTACTCCTTTAGAGAGGGATTTATCCCTGTTGACTTTCCTTGTAATTAAGTTTATATTATCCACATACAGGGAAAAAGTAAAATATTATAAAAATAACAATTTTGGAAAGATAATTCCAGGTAAGAAAAAAATGAGTAATAAAAAACTAATAATATCATCCGTACTTATAGTTCTTTTTGCATTAATAGTCAGTATCTACAGTTTTCCGCAACCATATAATAGTTTTACTAAGGACTTGAATAAAAGATATAACTGGAACATTCCTGAAGTGAATTTCGGCGAATACAAGCTTGGGCTTGACCTCAAGGGAGGTGTTCATTTGGAGTATAAGGCAGACTTGACCGATATTTCAGAGAAAGAAAAGCCTCAAGTCATGGAAGGTCTTAGGGACATAATCGAAAGAAGGGTCAATATCTTCGGAGTCGCAGAGCCGAATATCCAGATCTATGGACAAGACAGGATCTCAGTTGATCTTCCTTCTGTCGAAAGTGTCGATCAAGCCATCGCATGGATAGGGCAGACTCCTTTACTAGAATTCTATGAACAGAAAACAGCTGATGAATTGAAGAAAGCAGAAGAAGTTCAGAAAAAAGTTCAGGAAATAATTGATACCAACAAGGACAATAAGGATGTCGATATTAAGAGTAAGATCGAAGCAGTAGAGAATTGGCAGCTTGCCTATGAGTTACCATACAAGAAGACAGAATTGACTGGAAGGTACTTGAAAAAAGCTACTCTAGTGACTAATCAGACTACTTATGCTCCTGAAATTGAATTGCAGTTCGATGACGAAGGTGCAAAGGTGTTCGAGCAGGTTACAGAAAGGAATGTCGGTAAGACCATTGCTATTTTTCTTGATGGAAACTCGATCGTGGATACTACTGGCGATGGCAAGATAGACACAAATGATCTGTATGCTCCGAACGTAGACGAGAAGATCAGTGGAGGAAGGGCCGTTATCACAGGACAGAAGAATATCGCCGAAGCTAAGACTCTGACTCAGAGATTGAACCAAGGAGCTTTGCCGGTTCCACTCGGACAGCCTATTGTCCAGCAGAAGATCGGACCGACTCTAGGAGCTATTTCTTTGAACAATGCAGTCAAGGCAGCTGTCGTCGGTTTTGTTGCGATTGCCGCTTTCTTGATGCTGTTCTACAGGCTACCAGGACTGATAGCTTCTTTTGCATTGATCGTCTATATCATTCTCTTGATGGGGTCAATAAAACTATTCGGAGCTACTCTGACACTAGCAGGAATCGGTGGATTGATTCTTTCTTTAGGAATGGCGGTAGATGCGAATATCTTGATATTCGCAAGGACAAGAGAGGAACTGCACAATGGAAAAGGATTAGTTCCAAGTATAAAAGAAGGTATGAGCAGGGCTTGGCCATCTATTCGTGACGGAAACTTCACTACTATCATAGTAGCCTTGATCCTTTATATTTTCGGAACCAGTTTCATCAAGGCCTTCTCTTTCGCTTTGATATTAGGTATTTTGATAAGTATGTCGTCAGCAGTCGTTATTTCTAACGTGTTCTTGCAGACAGTGGGGAATAGTAAGCTTGGGAAGATTAAAGACCTTTGGTCATAATAATGATACGATAAAAAATTAAAAGACGAACTATGAATTTCAATTTTATTAAATATTCAAAAATATACTTTTTAATAGGAATAGTCATGACTGTGCTGAGTGTTGTAAGTATCGCTGTTTATGGCCTTAAGTTAGGAATCGATTTCGAGGGCGGAAGCTCTATAAAAGTTGAATACCAGACGACAAGGCCTTCGACCGAAGATGTCCAGAAAGCTATTTCTTCCATAGAAGGATTATCAGGTGCTCAGATCCAGCCAGTAGGCCAGAAAGAGCTAGTCATTAAGGTGAACCAGAAGGATCTCAGTAATGAGACTTATGGAAAGATCATAACCGAGATCAAGAAGACAGGGGATATAATAGATGGATCTTCTTCCGTAGAAACTATTAGTGCCTTAGTAGGGAAGGAGATGAAGGATAAGACCTTATTGGTCGTATTATTAGCCCTAGTAGCTATGCTTGTCTATATCTTTTTCGCTTTTAAGAGCGTTTCCTACCCGATCAGTTCGCTAGAATATGGATTAGTATCGACTGTGATGTTATTCCATGATGTCGTTATTCCAGTAGGAGTCTTAGCCTTATTAGGGAACTTATGGGGTGCTCAATTGACTATTCCTGTCGTTACCGCACTTCTGACGATTGTCGGTTATTGTATTAACAATACAGTGGTTGTTTTTGATAGGATCAGGGAGAATATCAATAAGACTAATAATCTTTCATACGAAGAGATTGTTAACAAGAGTATAAATGAGACATTTTCAAGGTGTGTTAATACTTCTTTGACTGTTTTATTTGCTTTGACTGCCCTCTATTATTTCTTTGCGAACGAGGAAAGTTTGAAGTATTTCACCATTACGATGGGTATAGGCGTTTTTGTAGGTATATTTTCTTCTGTCTTCTTAGCCGGAACTATCTTAGTCTGGTGGCAGAAGAGGAAAGGAGAAAAAAAAGCGAAATAATATTTGACAAAATGTCAATAAAATGTTATTAATATAATTAATATTTTTGATTATAAAAGCATATGGAATTTGAATACAAGACAATTTCCGAAAAGATCTTAAAGGATCTGCCTGAAAGGACTAAGACTGTTATCGGCAGGAGGTTTTCTCTTGGCAAGAAAGGCAAGGGAGAGACCCTTGAAGCTATTGGAAAAAGCTACAAGATAACAAGGGAAAGGGTTAGGCAGATCGAGATTGACGGAGTCAAAAGAGCCAAGAAAGTCATTGAGAGCTCGAATTTCAAAAAGGACTTCGAGGCTATAGAAAACTTTTTGTTCGAGAAGATAAAGAGCTTTGGGGGAGTGAAGAAGGAGGATCAGCTTTTGTCTGAGGTCTGTGCTCCTGAGGATAAGAATTATGTCCTATTCCTATTGAACCTGGTCAAATCTTTGACAAGGATCAAAGAGGATCAGAACTTTCATGCCTTCTGGGCCATCGACAAGGACTCAGTCTCTTTTGCTAAGAACACTTGTATTGAATTCGAGAGGAAATTCAAAGAAGCTGGAAACCCCCAGCTCATCAAGGATGTCTATGAAGGATTCTCTAAGGAAAGTGAAAAGAAGTGCGATATTGACACCTTCCTTTCTTATCTAGAAATCTCTAAGAACATAATCAAATCAGTCGATAATAAGAAGATCGGATTGAAGGATTCTCCTGAGGTCAATCCTAAGACTGTAAAAGATAAGATCCTTGTGATATTGAAAGACAATCAGAAGCCATTGCACTTCAAGGACATAACTAATCATATTTTCGATCTGAATAAGGAACTAGGGATCAGGGAGAATAAGAATAAGAAGCTCCACCCTCAGACAGTCCATAACGAACTGATAAGGAATGAAGACTTCATCCTAGTAGGGAGAGGTTTTTATGCCCTTAAGGATTGGGGATACAATCCAGGAAAGGTTAAGGATGTCATCGTATCTATCCTGGCAGAGAATGGTCCGATGTCTAAGGAAGGCATCATCGATAAGGTCTCTGGTCAGAGGATCGTGAAAGAATCTACGATATTCTTGAGTCTGCAGAATAAAAATATTTTTACAAAAGACGAAAACGGAAATTACAAAATTCGTGAGGCATAATCTCAATGCAAGAAGAATTTTTACAAATATATAAGACCCTCGTAGGACTAGGGGAATTTAGTCCATATTTTTTAGCTCCTCTTTATATCCTAGGCCATGTCTGGTGGTTCTTTTTGCCTTTTCTCCTGTACCCGGACTTCAAATCCAAATACATGGATTACATGAACACTAAGTTCATAATCTCTAAGCCGAACATGCTCTTAGAGATAAAACTTCCTCGTACGGTCACTAAGCCGATCAGGGCGATGGAGAATGTTTTCAATACCTTATTCGCTATCTACGATGCTCCAGGAGACTGGAAAGAGCATTATTTCGAAGGTAAGGTGGTGCTGAGATTTTCTGTCGAGATTGTCGGAATCGATGGCATTCCTCATTTCTATGTCAGGATTCCTAGGGGAGCAAAGAATGTTGTTGAGTCAGCTTTCTATTCTCAATATCCTGAGATAGAGATGTTCGAAGTGCCTGACTACGTCGAAGCTGTTCCTCAAGACATTCCTAATGATGAATGGGACTGCTGGGGTTGCGAATTCAAGGGTATGGCTAGGAGTGATGTTTATCCCTTTAAGACCTATGAGTCATTCTTTGAAGAGAATCCTGATGCGAAAGAAGAAAGGAAGTTCGATCCTCTATCGACATTACTAGAGAATATAACGCTTCTCGATAAGGGAGAGCAATTATGGATACAGATAATCGCCAAGCCAGTTGCTTCTGTCGACTCTGAAGATAACTATGTCAAAAGAGGGAAGGAGGAGATAGATAGATTGTTGCAAAGGACTACTGGAGACAAAAAAGGTAAGTCTTCTTAT
>JAQWEU010000058.1 GCA_028704755.1 Minisyncoccota bacterium
AACTGGACTATGCAACTCAGGAACTGCAAATACTCCATATCTAAATGGTGCTTATTGGATCTGGACCTGTACTGGATCGAATGGTGGAAGCACATCTTCATGTTTTGCAATAAAAGGTGTTGACCCAGTCAATGGACAGTGCGGATCATCTAATGGTGGTACATTCAGTTCTGTTCCAACAACTGGACTATGCAACTCAGGAACTGCCACTTCTGTTTATGGGACTGGTCCTTGGACATGGACTTGCGTAGGTTCTAATGGTGGAAGTACATCTTCATGTTTTGCAAGTAAGACTATTGATTTGATCAATGGACAGTGTGGCTCATCGAACGGTGGAACCTTTACTACTGCTCCTACAACTGGACTATGCAACTCAGGAACTGCATCGGTTGTCTCAGGTTCTGGTCCTTGGACTTGGACTTGTGTAGGTTCAAACGGTGGCACTACTGCTTCATGTAGCACAAGTATTATAAATAGTAATCCAGAAATAACGATAGTAAGTACTAGGGAGGTCAATGAGAATCAAACTATATTATTAAGGGCGAGTGCGACTGATAGGGATGGTGATAATCTTACTTATTCTTGGAATTGTAGCGGAGGAACATTGTCTTCATCAAGCATAGCGATGCCATATTATACTGCTCCTAGTCTGAATAATGTAAACAGGACTCATAGTTGCACTCTGACCGTTAATGATGGGAAGGGAGGTTATGATTCTGACTCAGTAAGTATTTTGATCAGGACTTATACTACTAGTACTAATAATATTCCACAAGTGACTGTTTCAGAGAATAGGGAAGTTAAATCTGGACAATCAATTACTATAGCTGGTAATGTTGCTACTGACTCAGATGGTGATAGCCTTACATATTCATGGACTTGTACTGGAGGAGTATTGACTAATAAGACTTTATTGAATCCTACTTTTACAGCTCCCAATGATTCATCAAATGCAAATAGTTATAATTGTACCTTGACTGTCAATGATGGAAAGGGCGGACTTGCAAGTGATTCGTTGAGCATCGTGGTAAGGCCGAACATAACGAGTAAGAATAGTGCACCAGTGGTAGCGGTAGCTAATAATAGGGAGATAAATCCAGGACAGACATTAAGGTTATTTGCTTTGGCATATGACCCAGATGGTGATCCTCTAACATATAAGTGGACTTGTAGTGGAGGAAGTTTGTCAGATGACGCTAATTATATCACTAACTTTACTCCTTATTCAGGAAGTTCTTCTACATATTATTCATGTAAGGTAGTCGTTTCTGATGGTAAGCTTTCTACTTCTGGAACAGTAAATATAACGGTAAGGAATATTAATAATGATCAACCAATCGGAACTCCGGTAGTCGAGGCAGGTAATAACAAGGAATTGAACCAAGGACAGACAATAATCTTCAATGCGACTGCTAGTGATCCGAATGGGGAATCATTGACATATAACTGGTCATGTACTCAGGGAATGTTATCAAGTAATAACATCCTTAATCCTAGCTATACTGCCCAGTATAGTTCTGGATATTCTACTTGCACTCTGACTGCTAGGAATGCAAGGGGAGCAAGTGCTAGTGATTCTTTCTCTGTAAGAATAAGAGAGACGAATTATTATTACCAGTATTAATATTATAAACTCTATTGACAATATTGTAAAATTATTATATATTAAAATAAAAATAGTTATATAATCAGTTAAATTCCTAACTTTTATGAATAAAATAGTAAAAAATTTAATAAATTACCTGAAAATGATTGATAGAAAGGCATTGATATCTTTCGTATTCATCATGTTAGCTTTTGCGATACTCTCTTTCGTCGTAGGAATGAACTTTTTGCTTGCAGGTCAAGGAGTTATTAATGTTGATGCTGGAGCTGATAGGAACGCTCAGTCTGGTGGATCTGTACGTCTTTTACCAACAGTTTCCCACTCAGAGGGAGATCCTTTGATCTATAGCTGGAACTGTAATAATGGAACATTATCTAGTGCTACTGTACTTAGTCCTAATCTGACTTTGCCGACTGTAACTGTGAATACTCCTATTACTTGTACATTGACTGCAAGTACGGCTGAAGGAGATAGTGCTAACGATTCTGTGATAATTACTGTCATCGGAGGAACTGATGATAATCAGAACCACAATCCAGTAGCTGATGCTGGGCAGAACAAGATAGTCTTTTCTGGCAAGACTGTGACCTTATTAGGAGATGCTACAGATCAGGATGGTGATCCATTGACCTATGCTTGGAGCTGTGATTCTGGCAGTCTGTCAAATTCTACTATTTTAAATCCTGTCTTTACTGCTCCTACTATATCTTCTGAGACTACGGTCAATTGTAATCTAGTCGTAACTGATTCAAAAGGTGCTACTAATAATGACTATGTATATATTACTATTACGACAACTGCACAGAATAATGGCAACCCTGTTGTAGATGCTGGAGCTGATAAGAATCTTTCTGCAAGTGGTTCAGTAAAGCTGACTCCTACTGTAACTGATCCTGATGGTGATCCTTTGACCTATAGCTGGACTTGTAGTCAGGGCTCATTGTCAAGCAATAACATATTGAATCCTACTTTCAATGCTTATAATCTTTCTGATGGATCAATGGCAGTATGTACATTGAACGCTTATGATAATAAGGGTGGAAATTCTAGTGATTCATTGAATATCTATATCGGGAACCAGAGTTCTCAGAATAGGAACCCTGTGGTAGATGCTGGTTCTAGCCTATACCTACAATCTGGTGGCTCGGTAAAATTGAATCCTACTGTATCTGATCCTGATGGAGATATATTGACATATAATTGGTCTTGTACTGGAGGAAAGCTTTCAAGTTATAATATTCTTAATCCTACCTTCACTCTGACTAATTATTCAGGAACATACAATTCATATTATTGTACTATAAACGTCAGTGATGGAAGAGGAGGAACTGCTTCTGGTTCCATAACTATATCTACTGATCAGCAATATTCTCAGAATCCTGTGATAACTGCTGGAGGAAACAGGGAGGTTGTTGAAGGAAACAGTATCTCTTTGAATGTCACGGCTTATGATCCAAACGGTTATTCCTTGAATTATGGATGGACATGTACAGGAGGCGTATTATCAAGTTATTCAGTCCTGAATCCAACTTATACTGCACCGATGGTAAATAGTGACACTAATTATTATTGTACTATTACTGCTAGTAATAACAGAGGAGGAAGTTCCACTGCTAATGTGAATATCCTAGTAAGGGATTCTGGAAACAATACTACTAGTGCAAGCATCACTACCAATCAAGCAACTAGTATAACTACTACGAGCGCTAACTTGAACGGAAGGCTTCAGACCGGTAATTCTGTCAATACTAGCTTTGATTGGGGAAGAATAAATTCTGGAATGACGAATAGTGCTAATGGTGGCAATAAGAACGGAGGAGATATATTCTCTGCCAGCTTGAACGATCTAGAAAAAGGAAAAGCTTATCAATTCAAGGCAAAGGGGCAAGGTAATTCTGGAACTGTCTATGGTTCTACTTTGAAATTCATCACTAAACCAGAAGCTCCTTCATATTTCAATGCGTCATTATCAGGAAATACAAGAATCCTTCTGACTTGGACAAAGGGTGAGGGTGCATATTATACGACAATTACAAGGAAGATCGGTTCTTACCCTCAAACTGCTACTGATGGTTCTGTCGTATATTATGGAGTCGGGACGACTTTCACTGATTCAGTCTCTTCTGGGCAATACTATTATTACCGTGCTTGGTCTGTCGCATATGATGGAGGATTATACGCTTGGTCTGATAGTGATTATGCAAGAGATTATGTCATGACAGCTAATGTAGTCACAACTACTCCAGTCGTTAGGACAGTGGTGAGGAATGTTCCAGTAGTGAAGACAGTCGTAGAAGAAGAACCTGAAGAAGAGCCTGAATGCGTATTCATCCAAGAGGATGCTATGTCAGTCAAGGTCTTAGGAAAGAATCTTACACAGAACAAGGAATGGTCAAGGAATATCAATGCAAATCCTGGCGATCAGATAGATATTGAGGTAGATATAAAGTCACTTTCAGAAAAGAGCCTTGATAATGTAGTATTGACAAACGTACTTCCTGTAAAGGTTGCTGAAGTCTCAAATATCTCGATCGACGGAGATAGTGTAGGAGTAAACATGTATGACGGTATAATCCTTGGAAAGATCAAGCCGAATGAGACAAAGACCATGACTTTTACGATCAAATTGGCTGACGCCAAGGAGTTCACTCAGAGCGAGACAAGTCTTGTGAACAGTGTGGAAGTCGGTGGAAAAGATTTTGAACCAGTCAAGGATAAGCTGATGATCAAAGTAGGTTCTGGAAGTTCATTCGGATTCGCTAGCGCATTCTCATTATTCGGAGGAAATTGGTTCTGGGGATTCCTATTGTTCGGATTATTCTTATTCATCCTATTGTTAATACTCTTATTAGTCTATCTATTCTTAATGCTAAGAAGAAAGGATCAGCAGGAAAAGGAGAGATTAGACAGGGAGAATTATGCAGCTCAGAGGAGCAAATATTTCCAAATACAGTAAGACTTAAAGAGAAGCTGAAAGGCTTCTCTTTTTCTTTTAAAAATGGTTTTTTTGTGTTATTGTGGTGTCAATGAAAAAAATCAAAAAACCAGAATTAATGTGTCCTATCAAGGATTGGGCAAGTCTTGAGGCTTGCAAGAATTACTGCGATGCAGTGTATTTCGGTGTTGATGATCTTAACTTAAGAGCAAAATCAGATGCGATTACTGTTCCTGAGATGAAGTCTTTTGTCCTTGAGTGCCATAAGAACAAGATAAAAGCCTATCTGACTATAAATGCAGTCATTTATGATCCTGATATCAAAAAGGCTGAGAGATTAGTAAAGAAGGCGAAGGAGGCTGGAGTGGATGCTATTATTATCTGGGATCCAGCTGTAATTGAGATAGCAAGGAAGCTCAAAGTCCCATATATCATCTCGACGCAGGCTAATATCAGCAATGTGGAGACGATAAATTTCTATCATAAGCTGGGAGCAAGAAGGGTTGTCCTTGCGAGGGAGCTTACGCTCGATCAGATCAGGAAGATAGTCAAGAAAGTCAAAGGGGTG
>JAQWEU010000015.1:0-11772 GCA_028704755.1 Minisyncoccota bacterium
TCTTTTTCGAGCCTTTCTCTTTCGAGACGTTCTTTTTCTTCTTTTTCTTTTTCGAGTTTTTCTCTTGCTAGTCTTTCCTTTTCAAGCTCTCTCTCGAGCCTTTCTTTTTCTAGCTTTTCCCTTTCTTCCTGTTCTCTCTCCAGCCTTTCCCTCTCGAGCCTTTCTCTTTCTAGCTTTTCCCTTTCAGCTCTTTCTTTTGCCAGTCTTTCATTGATAATTCTTTCCTGTTCTTCTTTCAGGGCTTTTTCCCTAGCGGCAACGAGTTTTTCCTGAGCTTCTCTGGCAATTTTCTTCTTTTCTTCTTGTCCTAAGTCGTCCTTGACTAATGGAGTCGGTGGCATCTTCTGTTGAGGTTTGACGAATTGGATGTTCTGAGTCTGTTGCTGTTGATAAGAGGCTTGGGTATTCGGGGTCTGTTGAGGAGGATTCTGGTTTGTCGTAGCAAAAGAAGCCGGTTGGTTTACCGGAGTATTCTCTGCGACTTGCGGGGTAATTGGTAAAGGTTCAAATGGTCTAGTTTGCTGTTCTTGGATTTTCTTAAGCGCTTGTTTTTCGGCATCTATCAGATCCGTCCTCATAGTGCGGATCTGACTTTTTTCTATTTTAAGGTTTTCCTCCATAGAAAAATGTAATTATTAATGAAATTATTTTTTTGCTTGCTTTAATGATAAATTAATTCTACCCTGTTCGTCAATAGCTATTACTTTGACAGGAATAGTGTCTCCTATTTTCAAGACATCAGTTACTTTTGCAACGCGTTTTTCATCTAATTGTGAGATATGGACCATTCCTTCCTGCTCAGGCAAGAATTCAACAAATGCTCCAAAATCAAGTATTCTTTTTACGATGGCATTTTGGAATATCTCCCCTACTTGGACTTCGTGAGTGATATTCTTTATCCACTCAATCGCTCGTTCGGCAGATTCTTTCTTATCCGAAGTAATATATACTTCTCCCGAATCTTCGATGTCAATAGTGACATTACAAGCGTCAATAATCTCATTAATCACTTTTCCTCCTGGCCCGATCACTTCTCCGATCTTCTCAGGATTAATTTTCAATATATAGATCCTTGGAGCGAATTCTGATATGTCTTTTCTCGGTTCTGGTAATATCTGCAGCATTTTTTCGAGGATCTCTAACCTAGCAATCCTTGCTTGAGCAAGAGCTTCTCGGGCAATCGTTTCGGTAATACCTCTTATCTTTATGTCCATCTGGATAGCTGTTATCCCGTTCTTGGTTCCAGCAACTTTGAAATCCATATCACCGAAGTGATCCTCTTCTCCTTGGACATCAGTTAGTACTTTGTATTCTCTTTCCTCAGTACTCTTATCGTTATTCATTTCAAGCATCAATCCCATTGCAATTCCCGATACAGGGTTTGTAATAGGAACACCTCCGTCCATCAGGGCTAGGCAGGCTCCACAAGTGGAAGCCATCGAACTAGAACCGTTAGAGCATAATACTTCAGAAACTATCCTGATCGTATATGGGAAAATCTCTACTTCTGGCAAGACATATCTCAGAGCTTTCTCTCCGAGCATGCCATGTCCGATCTCTCTTCTTCCTGGTCCTCTCATAGGCCCTGTTTCCCCTACTGAGTATGGTGGGAAGTTGTAATGGTGCATGAATCTCTTCTTTCCTTGTACTTCCATCTCTTCCATTATTTTCTGGTCTCCTGGAGCGCCGAGAGTCAGGAATGAAAATACTTTAGTCTGTCCCCTGCAGAAGATTCCAGTTCCGTGGATCCTTTTAAGGACACCAGCTTCACACTCGATATCCCTTATCTGTTTCGAGTTCCTGCCATCAATACGGATATCTTTCTTTATGGCTCCTTCGTGCATCGTCTTTTCAGATTCTATCTCAAGCGTGTGCTTTGCGATGCGGACCTTATCTTCAGTGTCGAATTTCTTGATGTATTCATGGAATTCTTCCTTGAGCTTTTCCAGGGAGCTGTTTCCGAAGATAGCTTCTTCAATTTTTCCTTTCAAGAAAGCTTTGACGTCTTCTTCTACTTCTTCATCTCTCAGAGGTTCTTTTATCTTGATTTTTTCTTTTCCAATTTTTGAAATTATTTCTTCTTGGAAGTCGATCATCTTCTCAGCGAAAACTTTTCCTGAGAACATGATGTTTGCAGCAGTCTCTTCTGAGACTTCTTTCATTCCTGCTTCAATCATGTTGATGAGTATCTCTTTCCTTGATTCAGACTTGAGGAAAGAAATAGTCATATCAACTTTTGAATCTTCCTTATCTTCAACGATTGGGAAAATAGAAATCTTACCGTCTTTTTCGCCGAACTTTATAGGAGCTAGTGGTCCGTTCCAAGGGATGTCTGAGGCTGATAGGACGAGCGAGGCAGCGAATAATCCAAGTATGGCTGGATCGATGGTCTTATCCCAAGAGAGGCAAGTGACAATGATCTGCACTTCCCTATTCAATCCAGCTGGAAACAATGGTCTTATAGCCCTGTCAATCAGTCTTGAGTTAAGAATGCATTGTTCAGTCGGTCTTCCCTCCCTTCTTTGGAATCGTGATCCGAAGATCTTTCCGACAGCATAGAATTTTTCTTCATATAATGTCGTTAACGGAAAAAAATCGAGTCCCTCGATTTCTTTCTTTGACATCGCGCAGTTAGCCATGACACAGGTGTCCCCGTATTTCACGAAAACCGAACCATTTGCTCTTTCGGCAAGATCTCTGAATTCTACTTCTATTGTCTTATTTTCATCTAGTTTTAATTGAAATGATTCGATTTTCATAAAATTAACTGCTATATATTTTATTGATTAGATGGTTTGAACTTTTAATCCTACCTTCTTTGCTACTTCAACGTATTTTTCTTCGTTAGTCCTCTGAAGGTATTTTAAAAGCTTTCTTCTTTTAGAGACCATTTTTAAAAGGCCTTTCTTTGAATGAACATCTTTCTTGTGTATTTTAAGATGATTCAGAAGCTTGTCGATCTCTTCAGAAATGATAGCGACTTGAACTTCTGCTGAACCAGTATCTGTTTCATGAGTCTTGAACTCATTGATGATTTTAACTTTTTCTTCTGCTGATATCATATTTTTTTATTTATTTTCTAATCTTTATTCTGATAAAATAGTTTGGGGCTTTATCAGAAGTTCTTTGTCAATTTAGTTGCTGATCACTTGTCCATATGATACTAACGAGTAATCAACAACTAAAATGTGCCTCGTGGGGGATTCGAACCCTCGACCTTGAAGTTAAGAGCTTCCTGCTCTGCCAACTGAGCTAACGAGGCTAAATGTTATTAGTGCGAAAAGAAGAATTCAACCCAGGGCTGTGCTCCTATGAGCCTGAGGAAACCTTTTATGATTATCGGAGCGCTGAAGATTACAATGATGCCGATTATTCCATAGAGAATCATACTCTTTCCTTCATTGAACTTGCTAGGATCTCCTTGAGAGAGCATCATCTTGTAGGCAGCAAATCCGAACCAGAGAAGAGCTATCACGTATGTCAATGTTCCAGTGATATAATCTAGAACATTTCCAATCAAAGTGAAGAAGTCTTCAAATGTACATGGGTCGCCAGAAGAGTCTCCGCATGGGACAAGTCCGGCAGCGCTAACGCTACTAATTGGAAAAATAAAAAATGCTATTAAAAAAAAAGAAATAAATAAATTTATGAATATTTTTTTATTCTTAGTATTAATCATGTTTGATTTTTCCTAACGAGTATTATAGCATTATTTGTTTAAAAATCAAGAGCTGGAAATGGTTTGAGCTGTTGTGCCCCTAGGAAGAATCGAACTTCCATCTTCGGTTTCGAAGACCGGCACTCTATCCGTTGAGCTATAGGGGCAGGAACCACTTTTATCAGTGGTCTATTTTTTTGGTTTTGATCGAGTCGGTTTCTTCTCAATCGCTTTTGCTGTAGCAGGTTTTTTGGCAACTGTCTTTGCTATAGGCTTCTTAGTAACTGTCTTAGTTACAGGTTTCTTTTCAACCTTTTTCACTGTAGCAGGTTTTTTAGCAATTGTCTTTGCTAATGGTTTCTTTTCAACAGCTTTTGTTGCAACAGGTTTTTTTGCAGTCTTAGCTTCTTTCTTTTGAGATTGTTCTTTTGGGGCTGTTGGTTTCTTAACAACTGTCCTTGCTGTCGTCCTAGCCTTTGGCTTTTTGGCTATAGAAGGCTTACTCGATGTCTTCGACGTCTTTCCTTTTGTCGAAGCTAATACTGTTCCTGTAGGGAGGTTTTTCGTGTTGATATAATCATAATCTCCATCAATCGAATTATTCTCGATGTTATTTTCTAGGACTATGTTGTTGATATTGTGTGGCTTTATCCTGAAAGGAGGGATGTCGTCCTGATCGAAGATCAGCCTATTCTCAATCAAGGTCTGATGATCGGCAAACGGAATGACTTCTTTTATAGGGCTTAGTCTCTTCAAGGAAATTGGGATGATTGAGAAGATCAGAAGGAGAAGTAATGTCCAATGGTCAACATTCGGGAATGATATCGTGATGCCGAGCATTATGGCAATTACTGTGCCGATAGATGCTGTCCATAGGATAGTGAACAATCCGCAAAGGGCTAAGAGCATGATCGTAATCTGAGGTGATAAGCAGAACATAGCTCCAGCAAGGGTGGCTATTCCCCTTCCCCCTTTGAAGTCAAGGAAAGGAGACCAGTTGTGTCCGGCAATGGCAGCTGTTCCTGCTAAGGCGATGACGACTGGTGGGCAACCAGCAAGAGTAGCGATATATACAGCTAAGAAACCCTTCAGAGCATCAAGCACTCCTGTGAGTATTCCTTGCCATTTGCCAACATTTTTCATCACATTGCTGGTGGAATTCTTCTTCCAGCCGATTTCTAATATGTTCTTAGAAGTGGATAATCTAGTAATTATATATCCGAATGGAAGTGAACCGAGGACGAAGCCGTTTAATATGAAAAGAACGTATGCTAAAAATTCTAAATTAATCATTTAAATATGTTTTATTTTTAATTTTTTTAAGTTGATCCTTAATCCTTTCCTGGTGGGCGATGATTATCAGGGGAGTTGCGAATATTGCGGAAAGAGTAAGGACTGGACAAGTTGCTCCTATCCATAGTATTCCGATAACTTCTCCTATTAGTCGTCCGATAACTTGGTCGGAGACGCTATGTTTCAGGAATTTCTTGTTAATCTTCCTGCCAGCTAAAGCTTCTCCTATCGTCATAGCAGTTAATAGGATGACGAGATATCCAAGAAAAGTCTTGAAATTGAAGAATAGTAAAATTCCAATAAAACTAGCTGCTCCCCTTCCCCCCTTGAAGTTCAGGAATAAGGAATAATTATGCCCTAGGACAACGAAAAAGGTGGCAATCGCAAGTGATATTTCAGGAACAGGTCCGATTTCTTTCGCGATATAGGCGGCAATGACTGCTTTTGTTGTATCAAGAAAAAAAACTGCTAAGAATGATAATATGCCGATATATAATCCATACTTCTTCGATGAAGCCCTGAAAGTATTAAGAGCTCCGAGGTTCTTCGATCCAATCTGCTTGAGGTCGATCTTCAAGACCTTACTACTGAAAATCTTTGCGAAAGGGATAGAACCTAAGCCATAAGCAAAGAAGGCGATTAAGATGTATATCAATATATCTGACATAAGTGTATTATATATTTTTATTGAGATTTAGGAAAGGCTTATTCGTCTTCGGTGAGGCAGCAGATCAGAGCGCCTGGTCCAACGTGAGCTCCTATTACAGGTCCGATAAGCCCGATGAATTCTATCCTTATCCTATCAGGGTATTTTCTCTCTATTTCCTCCCTTACTTTTTCTACTTCATTAATGTTATCTCCGTGGGTTATTATGACCCTGCAATTCTTACCTTGCTTTAAGGCTTCCTTACTCAAGTCGTCCAAGGTTTTCAACAGAGCTGTAGCAGGATCCTTGGCTTGCATCTTGAGCATAGCTGGTCTTATTTCTCCTTCTTTTATCATCAAGATAGGTCTCATTCCTAGTTTTTGCATCTGATCAACCATTACGGAGAGCGCATGAGGGATCCTTCCTCCTGCTTCAAGCCAAGAAGCACTTTCTAGGGAGGCAAACAGCCTTATATCGTTCTTCAAAAGGTCCAACCTTTCGATTATCCTTTCAACATCCATGCCTTCATCAGCAAATTCTTTTGCTTTGATGGCGAGCATCAATTCTGAACCATCAGCATTCAATGAGTCGAAGATATAGACCTTTTCCTTATTCTCTGGAGTGAGCATCTTATGGGCCTGAATAGCAGAATTATATGCTCCTGATAGCTTAGAGCTGAGGCAGACATAGAGGACTTTTTCAGCATCTTTCAGGGCTTCTTCAAAGGCCTTCTTGTATATTCCAATCGATGGCTGGGAAGTCTTGGGTCCGTTCTGTATCTTTTCTTCTACTGCCTTTCTCATTTTTTGGAACAGGTTATCCCCCTCGATGTTTTCTGTCCCTTCCCAGATTAGTTTGAAAGGGATGGAAATAAATCCGTACTTTTCAATTATTTTAGGAGAAGCTGAAGAGCTTTCTCCTATCATTATGTTCAATTTTTTCATATATTTAATTCTCATCCCAACTAATAGTAATAGCTCCTGGCCCAGAGTGTCCGCCGATGGCGATGCATAATTGAGAGATGAAAGCGATTTCAGTATTCGGCATCTTCTCGATGAACTGCTTTATCTTGCTAGCAGATTCATCATTGTCGGCATGGGTAATCGCTACGATCATCTTCTTGCCATCGTCTCTTAACTTTCTTGTCCTCATCTCGAATTCTTCAGACAGAGATTCTGCTAGATCCTTGACGTTCCTCTTGATTCCAATGAATGTCAGCTTACCATCCCTGAGTCCTAGTAAAGGCTTTATTCCTGTAAGCTTTTCCATTCCTGCCATCGGGATGAATTTAGGTATTCTTCCGCTGGTTTCCAGCCATTTTGCCTTGTCGTAAAAAGCTATCAGCTTGATATTCTTTACTTCATTCAGGAGCCGTTGATTGATCTCGGACAGTTTCAGTTTCGCTTCTTCGATCATCTTGGTTGCTCTGAGGATCAGTAATCCTAATTCCCCAGTTCCTCCTTCAGAATCGACAACAGTTATCTTGTTCTGCAGGTCGGATTGAAGGAATTTGATAGCCTGAAGGGCTGAATTGTATGAACCAGAGACTTTGGACGAAATCGTGAAACAGATTATCTCTTCGTATGAGTCGAGTTTTTCCTTATAGGCTTTGAGATAGTCGTTTATGGAAGGCTGAGAAGTCTTTACGAGACTTGGAAGTCCTTTGCTTTCAGCATACCTCATCTTCTGATAGACATTTCCTTCTATCTCAGCCATGTCTTGATAATCAACCTTATAATTCACGATAGTTATGTCGTAATGCTTTATCATTTCTTCTGGAAGATCCAGTGTCTCATCAGAAATTATGCCGATGTGTTTTTTTGTTGTTTCTTGACTCATTGTTTTTGGATAGAATTATTTTATTACCCATCCTACTATTAAGCTTTCTGGACAGGCATTAATACTGGTTACTGGGTCCGTGATAGTGACGAAAGGAACTTCGGTCTTTATGATATTCTTGAGTTTCGTCCTCAGTTCTTGCGCATCTTCTGGATTGTCTCCGTGGGCGATAACTGCCCTTACCCTAGCACCTCTTTTTATTTCCTTATTAGTATTCTTTTCTATTTTCTTAAACAATATTTCAGCAAAGTGGTCGGATTGTATCCTTTCTAGGGTAACCATTTTTCCGTCTTTCATTTCTGCTAGAGAGTAGTATTTCTTCTTCGAGTTGAACCAATTAAGGTTTATGTTAGGTTGCTTTTTCCACCAGTTCTTGTCTTCTAGGACTGCATAAACACTTATCTTGGGAATGAAGTCTTCTAATCTTTTTACAACATCTTTTATGTTCCTCAGTTCCTTTATGAGTTCAAGGGCTTTCAGTACTACGAGCGATTGTCCTGAGCTGATATTCTTCGAGTCAATGATGAATATTTTTTCTCTTGTGTCGAACGGAAGCATTTCCTTTGCTTTTAATGCAGCCTCGTAGTTGCTGGATAGTTTTGAGCTTGAGACTATACAGAGGACTTTCTCGAATTGATCAAGCTGTTCCTTGAATGATTCATAGAAAAATTCTGCTGGAATAGGATTGATTTTCGGTTTTGTCTTTATCCCTTGTCTTTCAGCCTCTTTTATCTTTTCACAGATACTACATCCTCCTAGGGCTTCCCCTTCTGGCCAGTCGATCTTGAATGGAATAATATTGATATTGTAATGTTGGATTATCTTCTGTCCTAATCCAGCCCTTTCGTCGATGACTATTCCTATTGATATTTTTTCAATAGATTGTTCTCCGGCAACCTCTTTTGCCATGTCTTGGATTTTCAGACTTTCAATATCCCCCATCTCCTTAATAATATCCCTTACTTCGTAGGGGCTGTCAGTGTGAATGTGTATTTTCGTCTTATTCCCTATCTGAATGACATCAAGGCAGTTGCCTAGATTGTGGAGTTTTGACCTGATTTTTTCGGGCTTGTTTAGCGAGTTTGTCAATAGTGAGACGACTTCATAGCGATTTGATAGTATCTGGATGAATCGCTTGGTCGCCATTTCTTCTTTGCTGTTAGTAGAAGAGATTATTATTTGCTCCATGGAGTCGTCAAGAGTATGAAGTTTCAATATGTCGAAATAGCTCTCTAGGATCAGAAGAAAGCCAAGTCCTCCTGCATCTACTACTCCCGCAGTCTTAAGGATTTCCATGTGTTTTGGTGTTTCCAGTAGTGCGGTATTCGCTTTTCTCAGGGACTGATAAAATATAGTGATAATATTTTTTTCTTCTGTCTTTGAAAGAGATTCGAATGAATTAGCAAAGGCTTCCATAACGTCCAAAATTGTCCCCTTTTTGGGGTTTTGGATAGAATCTATTGCTCTTAAATAACCTTCTTTGAATCCAATGCTAAGTTTTTGAGCTGTTAAGGCCCCTTCTCTAGGTAAATTGCCAAAAAAACCGGCTAACCATCCTGTATATATTATTCCTGTGTTTCCTTGGGCAGCAATAAGAGCTCCCTCCATTGCACTGTCACCAAGCTCTCCTATTGTCGAGAATTCCTTATTCTCGAGTGCTTCTCTTACTCCGTTCAGAGTCGCTGATAAGTTACTTCCAGTATCTTGGTCCGGAACAGGAAAAACATTAATTTTATTGATCTGTTCTTTATCTTTTTCTATTTTCTCGCAAGAGAAAATTATCATTTTTTGTAATTCAATTTGAGATATTTCTTCCATATTATGTGTCTTTAAGAGAATTTCGGATTAACGGTCGTAATTATCTGATTATTTTACTTTTTCTTCTAAGTCCTTAAGCATTCTTGAGGCCATTTCTTTTCCTCCTATACCGAATGATAGTCCGAAAATCAAGACTATTAGAGCAACGAAACCGATAAATATGGTTAGAATCAAGGTCTTTACGATTTGCAATTGATAGAGAATCGCTAAGATAGCTAATATCCAGGTACTTGTCGAAACGATGTTCCCTAATATGTTTGAATAGCTCATTTTCTGCTTTTCCATTTTTACGAGGATAATCTTTTTTGAGAAGTCGGCTAAGAATACAGCAAATATGAAAATGAGAACAGAGATGAAGATATTTGGGAAGTAATTGATCACTTCTTGGAGTAATTGATTAACTTGGGATAGTCCTATTATCTCTAATGAAATACTTAATACTATAAGCATAAAAAATACTTCTATTATCGAACCAATGAATCCTGAGGCGTCTAATTTTGTATCATATCTATCAAAAAAGTCTTCCCATCCAAGGGATTTCAGCATTTGGTTAAGTCTTAGTTTATCAAGGAATTCTTTAACTATTTTTTTTATCTTGCTACCCGTGAACCATCCTATTAAGAACACTAGAATCGCCCAGAACATTTGAGGTAAGCTGCCAGATAAGTTTTTGACGAAGGCACTTATTATTTCTTGCATTTTTTTATTATTTAAATTTAATTATCTTGAATTTTATACTATATTACCATTTTGCTTTATGCAATCCCATATTGTACCCTATTCTATTAAAGGTAACGTGAATGATGAAAGTCAGAATGAATAGCGTTATCCAGAATTGTATTTGGAAGTTATAGAGAGGTTGGATTATCAAGAATGTTCCAATTACATAATTTGTTTGGTCGAAGGGCATAAATGATTCACCAGGCTTTATTCTTATTCTTCTTTTAATGAAGGCGAATAAAAGATCTCCGAAAACAGTTCCAATGGATAAGAGTAGGCCGAATATTAGAGGATTCAGAAGATTTTGTTCGAAGCCGATCGTTTCATACAGTCCTAATTTGTAATATTCGTGGATGAAGTAAAAGATTTGGAAGTATCCAGTGCCAACAAGTAGCTCAACAACTAATCCTCTCCAGGTCTTATGATTACCTAGTAAGGGAGCTCCAAAGAATTGCTTTCTTCCATCTATCGGAGTAGCTAGTTTTGCTAGTGCTTTAGTACCGTTTGCAATTAAAGGCGGGGCTCCGTTTGCCATATATGCAGGAAGGAAAAAGTATATGCACGCTAATATGTATAATAAGTAATCCATTTATTGATTAAAATTTAATGATTTTTGGCTCTGTTCCTTTTAATAATCTCTTGATGTTTTCTCGGTGGCTGAACCAGATGATAGGAATGAATATCAACCCGAGTATAAGGTAGGTGGTTGAGCCTGTTGCATAGTACATTATAGTTGGTAAGGTCAGGACAAGGATTATGTTTGTTAGGCTCATTATCTTTATCAAATATAAAAGCGCTGCCCATATAAGTAGAAAGATTAGAAAATATTTAAGTCCGATAATACATAATAGTGCGGCGAAGGTGGCTGAAACAGCTTTTCCTCCTTTAAATTTCAGCCATACGCTATACATACTTCCAGCGATAGCTGATAATATTATTATTGAAGTTTGAACGTCTGATAAGTTTAGTCGTTGGGCTAAAAATATTGGTAGTGCAATTTTTGCGATATCTAATATTGCTACGAGGAGGAAATATGAAAAACCGAAATTCCGTAAGATATTAGTTGCTCCAATATTACCACTTCCCTTTTTCAATATATCGACATTTTTTGTTTTTGCTAATAAGTAACCGAACGGAATTGATCCGCAAAAATATGCAAAAACTATGAGAAGAATAACGCTTATTACAATTTCCATATACCCTGAGTATAGCAGATAATTTAAGTTTTTTAAATTGTTTTATCCGCAACGATTGATATTTTGTCTTAGTCGGAATGCTGAGAGTCGAACCCAGATTGCAGACTCCCGAAGCCTGTATAATACCGTTATATTACATTCCGAGTATTTTGTTCGGGGTTTAATATCTAAATCCGGCTTTTGCCGGATTTAAAGAAAAGGAAACTTCAGCCCGAATGTTTACGCTTATATATTATATTTTTTATTCAATATTTGCAATAGCGATTATTAAGAAATCCTTAATTTGTCCAGATTGTCCACATAATGTCCAGATTATCCACAACTTTGTCCACATAATGTCCAGATTGTCCACATAATGTCCAGATTATCCACAACTTTGTCCACATAAATTTATTTGTCCAGTAAGTCGTCATTTAGATTGATAATACGTACAAAAGTAGTGAAAATTGGTATTTATTTAATGTGATTAGGGAAGTGTTTCACGTGAAACATAGTCCTTGGATCAGGAAAAACAGCCCATAATCCCCTTGCTCCAACGTATTATCAATCCAAATAACCTGCCCAAAACCCTATAATTCCTTCCTTTAAATGGAAGTGTCCAG
>JAQWEU010000015.1:11872-20212 GCA_028704755.1 Minisyncoccota bacterium
TGCCCAAAACCCTATAATTCCTTCCTTTAAATGGAAGTGTCCAGAATGTTGTCCAGATTAGGGATGGCCGGAAAGAGGCGATATATGGGTATGGCTAGGGAAGTGTTTCACGTGAAACAGGGGCAAGATCTAGATATGTTTCACGTGAAACATAGTCCTTGGATCAGGAAAAACAGCCCATAATCCCCTTGCTCCAACGTATTATCAATCCAAATAACCTGCCCAAAACCCTATAATTCCTTCCTTTAAATGGAAGTGTCCAGAATGTTGTCCAGATTAGGGATGGCCGGAAAGAGGCGATATATGGGTATGGCTAGGGAAGTGTTTCACGTGAAACAGGGGCAAGATCTAGATATGTTTCACGTGAAACATAGTCCTTGGATCAGGAAAAACAGCCCATAATCCCCTTGCTCCAACGTATTATCAATCCAAATAACCTGCCCAAAATGATTATATTAAAAATAAAAACATCTAAATAAGTTAGATGTTTTATTTTACCCAGAATTTTTCTTTTGTTTTTTTATCTTCTGATTCTTCGATTTTTTCTATGTTTTTTTTGGCTTTAATGAATTGATTTTTTAATTCTTCTACGTCTAGTTCATTGAGTTCTTTCAGCTTTTTTAATAGATACTCTTTGGTATTTCTTGATGGATCATTTAGCACTTCTTCGAGTAATATTTCTAGGAGCCAGCCTATTTTTGGAGAGGGGGATAGCTTGAATTTTTCCATTATTTCACTTCCATCTACCTTTAGCATCTTTACGGAAATCGGGTCTTTTGACACTTTTTCAATCATATATTTTAAGTGTCTTAGCTTATATGGTTCTGCTTTTGGGCAACCTGATCCTACTCTGTCAGCCATTCTTAATTTGAGAAGATCTTCGACATTTTCGGCCCCTATATTTTTTATTAATCTTCTTATAGAGGCTTCTTTTACTTCATCAACATTATAATAGAACAGGTGATATCTGACTAAATTAGTTATTTTTTCAACATCCTTGTTGGAGAAATGGAGGCGAGTCAGTATTTTTTTTGTCATCTTTGCGCCAACTATTTCGTGATTATAGAAAGTGGCATTTTCTCCTGTTCCGTTCTTGGTAGCTGGTTTTCCGATGTCATGAAGCAATGATGCTAGTTTGATATGGAAGCTGAATCCTTTTTTGGTAGAGTATTTCAATGCTTCAACATTGTGGTAATAACAGTCGAATACGTGATGCTTGTTTTGTTTTATTCCGTAGCCTTCTTCGAGTTCTGGAATGATATATTTCAGTAAATTGTGCTTTCTCAAGTCTTCTATTCCTTCATCAGCATATTGACTGTTGATTATCTTGATGAATTCGTCCCTAATCCTTTCTCGAGAAATGTTTTTCAGAAGATGGGCATTTTCTTTCAAGGCTTTTTCAGTGTTTTTTTCTATGATCCAATCGCCATTCAATACTGTTTTGAACCTTATGGCTCTTATCATCCTGAGAGCATCTTCACTGAACCTTTCCTGTGGATCTCCTACTGCTTTTATTAATTTTTCCTTAAGATCAGCTTGTCCGTTATATGGATCTTTTATATCTATTCCATCAGTGAGGGAGAGGGCTATGGCATTGATAGTGAAATCTCTTCTTTTCAGGTCGTCTTCGATCGTCTTCGACCATTCTACTTTATCTGGTCTTCGGTTGTCCGAATATGATGATTCTGATCGGTAAGTAGTTATCTCTATTATGTCATATTCTTCCTTATCTTTGCCGTTGTTTTTGGGGTCAATCGGAAAGGCGATTCCTACTGTTCCAAAGTTATTCTCATAGAAGTTGGTTATATCCAATGCATTGAAAATGTCTTGTATCTCTTCTGGGGTGGCATTTGTCGTTATGTCCCAATCGGATGGTTCAGTGCTTAGTAGATAGTCACGAACGCAGCCTCCGACTATGAAGGCTTCAAATCCTTGATCTGATAAGCTCTTCAGGCAGAAGAATACGTTTTCAGGTATCTTTAATTTTTCTTTTTGGCTATTGGATAACATATTTGATTATTAATAGTATCTTAGCGTAAAATACTGAACTTGACAAATATTTCATATGTTTTAATGCTATGTATTTAATTATTGACTTTTTTAAAAACAATGATATTCTTAATGATAAGGAAGTTAATGTTTTTATTCAGTCGGATCGCCGACTTTTTTTAATAATTTATCGTAATATTAGTAATAATTAATTTAATATAAAAAAATGGATTTTCAAGAATTTTTATCAGCCATTACTCAGCTTGCTGAGGAAAAAGGTTTGTCAAAAGAGGTGATTATCGAGGGAGTCGAGCATGCTTTGGCTTCCGCTTATAAAAAGGAATATGGTAAGAAGGGGCAGATAATAAAGGGGAAGATGAATATAAAGACTGGTAAGACTGATTTTTATAGAACAAGATTAGTCGTTGATCCTACTATGGTCTATATACCCTTACCAAAAGAGGATGAGGAGCCAGAGGCTTATGATTTTGAGATAAAGGAAGAGTATAGACCACTTGATCATGAAATCAATTTTGCTGACGATGCTAATCAGAATGTGGTTGTCAGAGACGACCGAAGAGTCAGATATAATCAGGAGAAACACATCTTGATCGAAGAGGTGGAGAAGGAGGGGTTGAGCCTAGTTCCAAGAGATGAATTGATTATTCCGCTCGAGCAAAAAGATGACTTTGGAAGGATCGCTGCCCAGACTGCGAAGCAGGTAGTCTTACAGAAGATCAGAGAGGCCGAGAAGGATGCTGTAATAGCTGAGTATAAATCAAAAGAGGGAGAGATCGTTTCTGGTATAATCCAGAAGATCGAGGGGTCAAATATTTATTTCGATATTGGAAAGACAAGCGGAGTCTTGATGAGAGAAGAACAGATAAGAGGTGAGTTCTATAAGGAAGGACAGAGGCTGAAGCTATATATCGTAAAAGTCGATACTACTTCCAAAGGACCGATAATCGTCTTATCGAGAATATATCCAAAACTCGTATCTAAGCTTTTCGAGTTAGAGGTTCCAGAGATAAATGCTGGACAGATCGAGATCAAGTCCCTTGCTCGTGAGCCTGGATCGAGAACGAAGATCGCAGTAGTCTCTTGTATGGATGGAATCGACCCAATCGGATCAATGGTGGGGCAGAGAGGAGTAAGGGTGGCTGCTGTCATCAATGAATTAGGAGGAGAGAAGATCGATGTGATCGAGTATAGTGATGATCCTGCTGATTATATAAAGAATGCGTTATCTCCTGCAAAGGTCTTGGAGGTGAAGATATTACCTAAGAATACTGCTTTGGTGGTAGTACCTAATGACCAGCTATCCCTAGCAATCGGTAAGGATGGGCAAAATGTCAGACTCTCCGCAAGATTGACTGGATGGAAGATAGAAGTAAAGAGTCTGGATGAGTTTAATAAGGATTTTGACGAAGATGAATTGGATATCGAAGAAGAGGGTAGCCCTGATAGTGGGAACGAAGAAGCTTCTTCTGATAATGACGAATAGACCGAATAATTATTTATTAAAATTTAATTGAATTATGAAATATACTGTAAAAGAAAATACTCCAGTAAAACATGTTGTTGAATTCGAAGTTCCGGCTGATGATTTTGAGAACTACTATACAGGTGCATTGAAAAGCGCAATCGATATCTTAGAAATCCCTGGTTTCAGGAAAGGAAAAGTCCCAGCGAATATCGCGGAGCAACATATAAACAGCGAAAGGATCATATCTGATGCTGCTGAGGATGCTGTTGCTAAGTATTGGAATGATTATCTTAAGGAGACTCGTATCGAGGCTATATCGCAACCCGAGTTGCAGGTAGTAAAGATAGCAAGAGGGAATCCATTCGTATTCATTGCCACAGTCGAGATTCTTTCTTCGTTGGAATTGCCAGATGTGAAAAAGGTCATTTCTGAAGTCAAGAAGCAGGAGGTGAAGGTTGAAGAAAAGGAGATAGATGACGCGATCACGTGGTTACGAAATTCAAGAGCAATCCTGACCGAAAAAGAGACTGAGCCAGCAGCGAAGGGTGATTATATCGAAATCGATTTTTCTTTCCAGGATGTGCCTGCAACTTTCTCTCATCTGAAGGGAGTGCAGCGAGATGCTTTCATTGTCGGAAGGAATAATGCGATTGAAGGCCTAGATGAGGCTGTTATCGGAATGAAGAAGGAGGAAGAAAAATCTTTCGAAGGGAAGATCGATCAGAAGATTGATAAGATGCAGCCGGAAAAGATGCTGGTGAAAGTGAATGTGAAGATCGTCTCTATCCAGAAGATGGATCTGCCTGAATTGACTGATGAATGGGTGAAGAGTCTTGGAAGGTTTGAGACTATCGATGCTTTGAGAGAAGATATAAGGAAGGGGTTGTCCCAAGAAAAAGAAATAGCAGAAGCGAATAGGCTGAGAGTCGAAGCTATCGATAAAGTGGTAGAGAAGGTGAAATTCGAAATCCCTAGTATCCTTCTGAGAAGGGAAGAGGATAACTTGATGGAGAGCTTGAGAGAGAGAGTCAATTATGAGATGCATATGGACCTGCCGAAGTATTTCGAGCAGATAAACAAGACTGAAGAAGAAGTGAAAAAGGATTTTGAAAAAATGGCGGTAGAGAGGATGCAGAGATTCTTAGTCATGCATCAGATAAGCAAGAATGAGAATATCATTGCAACTGATGAGGAGATAAAGGAAAAAGTTGACGAACTCCTGATCCAGTACCCAGGGGAAGATAAGAGTAAGATCGATATGGATAGGCTTAATTATATGGTTGCTGATGATATCGTCAAGGAAAAGATATTCGCATTTTTAGGATTATAAATAATTAAATAAATATATGAACTTAATTCCGACCGTAATTGAAAAAACACAACATGGCGAAAGGGCTTATGACATATATTCAAGGCTATTAGATAAGAGGATCATATTCATGGCCGGGCCAATCGATGATTATATGGCTAATTCTGTCGTTGCCCAATTATTGTATCTTGCATCAAAGGATTCTGAGAAAGATATCCAGCTATATATCAATAGTCCTGGCGGAGCTGTAACTGCTGGTCTTGCGATTTATGATACTATGCAATTCATCAAGCCGGATGTATCAACTGTCTCAATAGGATTGTCTGCTTCGATGGGGGCATTACTACTTGCTGCTGGAGCGAGAGGGAAGAGATATGCTTTGCCTAATTCCGAGATATTATTACACCAGGTATTAGGAGGAGCTAGAGGGCAGGCTACTGAGATCGAAATAGCTGCTAAGCAGATATTGAAGATAAAGGAGAGGATGAATAAGATATTAGCAAAGCACACAGGACAGCCTTTATCGAAAGTGACTAAGGATACTGATAGAGATTTTTATCTGACTGCTGAAGAGGCGAAAACATATGGGGTGATCGATGATGTGATAAATTCAAAGAAATAGAGCTAAGGAGAGCAAACGAGAGTTTGCTCTTTTTATTTTAGGAAACCTCTTTTAATTTTCATTAATTGAAAGTATAATTATAATAGTATATAAATTAATCTGATATTTTCTTATGAATAACATCGGCAATAGAATAACATATGTAATTTCATTATTGACATTGTTCTTTTATTTTGGAATAGCCGATGCCGCTTGTCCTTCTGGGTTCATCGATACTAGTCTTGGATTCTGCGTGATGAAATATGAAGCAAGGAATGTAGGGGGTGTTGCTACGTCGACGACAGACGGGACTCCTTGGACAGGGATAACTCAGAGTGATGCAATACAAGAGTGTGCAGATATCGGGGCGCATCTATTAACTGGACAAGAGTGGACGAGCATAGCAAGGGACATTGAGAAAGTTCCTTCTAATTGGAGTGATGGGGTCGTTGGTTCTGGGTATCTTTCAAGAGGTTATTCAGCCAGTACTTCAAATGCTTCGGACGGATTCACTGATACAGTAATGGCTCCCTATACTGGAACTGGCTATGAGTATAATACAGCAGCGGACACCGTCGGGCCTTCTGGTAGTTTTGCTTTGAAGAGAATTCATAGTCTTTTGAATGGGCAGGTGATTTGGGATCTAGCTGGTAATGCTTGGGAATGGAATAATAGTACTTGTAATCAATCTAATTGGTATAGTTCGGCTGGTTGGATCGATTGGAACAATGTGAGTCTTAGTGATTATGAGTTGAGTGCAGCTGGTTCTTCTTATGGATATATCTCTGATAAGAATGCTGGCATGTATCAAGGATGTATTACTAATGGAAATGTCTTTCGTCGTGGAGGTTGTAGGAATGGCGGATTGACTGCTGGCATATTTTCTTTGAGCATGGACCAGTCCTCTACTGGAGCAACTAGTGTTATCGGATTCCGTTGTGCTGTTGAGACTAAGACCAATGGTATTTGTGGTACGGTCAATGGGACTGAGGTTGCTTCTTTGACAAGTTCTTCTGCGAACTTGTGTTCAGTAGGAACGGTTGTCAGTTTCGGAGGTACAGGTCCTTGGACTTGGAATTGTGCAGGGTATCATGGGGGGAAGACTGCAACGTGTTCTGCTGATCTCTCAAATTGGATCGATACTGGCCTGGGGTTCTATGTCATGAAATATGAAGCTAAGATACAGGGACTTAGCGATGGTAATCAGACTTATGCTTCTTCTTATATTCCTGAATCCAGGGCTTCAGGTACTCCTTGGGTCAATATAAGCCAGACTAATGCGATTTCAGAATGTTCATCACTAGGTTCTGGGTATCATCTGATAACTAATGATGAGTGGACCGCCTTAGCACGAAACATTGAATCAGTAAGCACTAATTGGAGCGGTGGGTCAATCGGATTGGGCGCAATCGCTAGGGGGTATTCTGCTAGTGAGACACTTGGAAGCGGAGAAAGTTTTACCAATACTGTACCAGCGTCAAGTACTGGGGATGGATATGAATATAATACAGGAGCTGATATTCTAGGGGGGTCAGGAAATCCTCTTTTAAAAAGAACTCATCTATTATCGAATGGGAAGCTTATATGGGATTTAGCTGGTAATGCGTGGGAATGGAATAATGGGTTCTGTCAGAAAGGTTCAGGATCGAATTATTGGTATGATAGTAGTAGTAATTGGGTAGAATGGAGTAATACTAATTTTGATGACTATGAAAGGAATATCGCGGGACCTTCAAGTAGCAGTTATGTATCAGGAAATGGAATCGGAGGAGTCTATGGATGTGCTGTTGATGGGAATGCACTCTTACGAGGAGGTGTATGGTATAATGGAATCCGTTCTGGTATTTATTCATTGAGTTTTTCAAATACTGCTCCGACTGCTGTGAATGCTGCTTTTGGATTCCGTTGTGCGAAAAGTATGCAACCTAAGAATGGAGCTTGTGGGTCTGTGGATGGAACTACTGTGACTGCTTTAAGCAGCATATCTTCGGGGTTATGTTCTTATGGAAACGTGGTGAGTTTTGGAGGTTCTGGTCCTTGGGGGTGGGGATGTACTGGAACGGATGGAGGAGTGACTACGATGTGCTCAGCTACGAAAGCTGTAAATGGTGCTTGTGGGGTTGCTGGTAGTACAAGCCATTCTACATTGTCTTCTTCGAGCCCTAATCTATGTGCAGCTGGAAGTGTCTCAAGTTTTTCTGGTACCGGTCCTTGGACTTGGAATTGCGTAGGGATTGAGGGAGGAACTTCAGCTAATTGTTCTGCTAGTCTAGCTGGTACTAGTACGTGCGGGGCTTCTAATGGGCAGGATTATCTGGTGGAGCCGACAGGGTTGTGTTCCAATGGAAATCCTTCTCTTGTTGTCCGTGATAGTTCATGGAAGTGGTCTTGCCAGGGAGAGTATCCTGTAGCAAAGTCCTGTTCTGAGTTGAAAGCAAGAGGGGATAATACTAACGGAGTGAAACAGATCGATCCTGATGGAATAGGAGGAAATGATCCGATCGAAGTCTATTGCGATATGACAACTGATGGGGGAGGATGGACGCTGATCGCTGCTCAATATGAAAATGATCCAGTCGTTGATTGGAATGAAGGAATCCAAGCTGATTATGATCCAACTTTAGTGGTTGCAAAAGGATTTGCTCTGAATAATCTGCAGATCCCTGCTCATAGCCAGGTGGCTATCGGGAAATTCGATGGATCCCTTAGTATCTTAGATTATTTCGATTATTCATATAATACAGGGAATATTCCTGTTACTCTGCTTCATGGGAAAAAGCTTGATAAGGAATATCATGTTCATAGGAATGCAAGTTCATTTTATACAGGACATGACCCTGAAAGTTTATTCTCTCCTTCTCCTGGAAGTGTTTTGTGGAATAATTCTCTGACTTTTGATGAAGTGGGGGGAGTGAAGTATACTTGGTCATTCGTCCCAGCTTATGATTATAATAG
>JAQWEU010000059.1 GCA_028704755.1 Minisyncoccota bacterium
TAATATTTTTAGAGCTGGCGTTTTTCTTTATCTATGGGCAAATTGTGCCAGGGTTTACTACAACAATAGTACTAATATTATTCTTATTTGGAATGCTATTTTTCCTGATCGGAATCGTGGGAATATACATTGCAAGAATTTATGATGAAGTGAAACAACGACCGAATTTCATTGTTACAGATAGGATCGGCCTTAATTAAACCATTAAGACTTGTAGGAACAATAATGCAATCGCTAAAAGGGAAAAAGGTCATTATCACAGGTGCAACAGGATTTGTCGGTGCAAACCTGGTTAGAATGGCTTTAAAAGCGGGAGCAGAAGCTGATATTCTTGCCAGAAGAAATTCTAAAATGTGGCGAATTAAGGATTTATTAGAAGACATTAATAATCATTGCTTAGATCTATTAAATTATAATGAGACAACATCAATTGTATCAAGTATAAAACCAGACATAATTTACCATTTAGCTACATATGGTGGCAAACCAAAACAAGATGATCTCGCGAGAATTATCCAAACCAACCTCATCAGCACGATTAATTTAGTTCATGCATGTAAGAAAGTGAACTTCGATCTTTTCGTAAATACAGGATCTTCCTCTGAGTACGGGATAAAAGCAAATCCTATGCGCGAATATGATTGCCCAGAGCCAATAAATAACTACGGCGTATCGAAATGCGCTGCCACCTTGTATTGTCAAGCCGAAGCCAAGAAGGAAAAGCTACCCATAGTAACTTTAAGACTATTTTCTCCTTACGGCAATTATGAAGAATCCGCCCGTCTAATCCCATCTGTGATCATGGCTTGTCTAAGAGAAGAAAATCCTAGAATATCAAGCCCCAGATTTGTAAGAGATTTCATTTATATCGAAGACGTTACTGATTCATATTTAAGACTGATTGATGCACCGGATATAAGCGGACAAATATTCAATATCGGCAGTGGAAAATCGCATTCAATAGGAGAAGTCGCAAACAAAATTATTGAATTGACTGGAAACAGAGTCGAACTGCTGACAGGAAGAGAGCAGATATGGCCCAATGAGCCAGAAAATTGGCAAGCCGATATATCAAAGGCGAAGCATGTTTTAGGTTGGAAGCCGCAATATGATTTGGATCAGGGATTGAGGGCTTCTATAAAATGGATTGAAGAAAATATCGAATTATACAACCATACTTAAGGATCTATTAATATGAAGCTATCTGATTATGTCATAGATTTTCTTGTCTCCCAAGGCATAAATCACATCTTTGAGGTGTGTGGAGGATCATTAGCTCATCTTTTAGATTCTCTTTATGGGAGGAAGGACATTAGAACGATATCCATGCATCACGAGATGGCTGCCGCAATTGCGGCAGAAGGATATTCCAGAGTTTGCGAAAAAGGTATGGGCGTGGCCATGGCAACAAGCGGGCCTGGTGCAACGAATCTCATTACAGGCATTGGAAGTTGTTTTTTTGACTCGATCCCATGTCTCTTCATAACCGGCCAGGTTAACACATATGAATTAAAATCTGATAAGCTGACCAGACAGATAGGTTTTCAGGAAACCGATATTGTAAATATAGTTAAGCCCATTACTAAAAAAGCAGAACTTATAATGGATGAAAAGAGGATAAGATACTGCTTGGAATATGCCATTCATATCGCAAAATATGGACGGCCCGGACCGGTTCTCTTAGATCTTCCTCTAAACATTCAGCGAGCAACGATAGAACCTACCTCGCTCCTATCATTTGATAATATTTATAATAATCAACCAGATAATGTAAATAGAATCGATGAGAATGTGATGGATCGTGCAGTAGAGCTCATAAAATCTTCATGTCGCCCCATCATCCTTGCGGGTGGGGGCGTGAGGTTATCGAAAAGTAAGGATGAACTCCTAAAATTGTCCCATAATACGGGAATTCCAGTTGTCACATCATTGATGGGAATAGATGCCTTTCCTCATGATGACCCATTATTTGTTGGAATGATTGGCACTTATGGAAACCGCTATGCAAATCTCACGATTGCCAACTCAGATCTGGTTATTGCGCTGGGGACAAGGCTGGACACCAGACAGACGGGAACGAAACCTGATACCTTTGCTCGTGGAGCAAAGATAATTCATGTGGATATCGATCCAGTAGAGCTAAATAATAAAATAGAGGTAGAACACAACATAAATTCGGACATAAAGATATTCTTATGCGAATTAAATAAACGAGATTTTGAATGCAATAATATAAATTTTTGGAGAGATACTATAAAAAGCTTTAAAGAAAAATATCCATCCTTTTGCATACCTACTGGAGAAGCAATTGCTCCCAACTATTTCATGCACATACTATCAAAGCACTTGCCTGAGGATGCCATCATCTGCGTTGACGTTGGCCAGAATCAAATGTGGGCGGCACAGTCTCTCGAGATAAAGAGTATTCAAAGGTTCTTGACAGAAGGTGGGATGGCATCAATGGGATGTGCATTACCGATGGCTATTGGGGCATCATTTGCCAAAACCGGAAAGCCTATAATCGTGATCACAGGGGATGGAGGATTTCAGCTCAATATTCAGGAGCTTCAGACCATTTATCACCACAATCTACCTATTAAGATAATTTTGCTTAATAATGCCTGCTACGGAATGGTGAGACAGTTTCAGGAGCAGTACTTCTGTGGCAGGTGTCAATCCACAGTTATTGGCTACAGCAGTCCTGATTTCCAGAAAGTAGTCAGAGCTTATAAGATTTCTTCGACGAAGATTACATGCAATGATGAGATCACAGGCGCGTTAGAGATTCTTTTCAGCGACACGCAGCCGAGATTCCTGGAGGTCCGCATCGAGGGTGACTTTAAGGTTATCCCAAAGTTATCGGTCAATAGGCCTATAGAGGATCAGGAGCCGTTGTTGTCCCGGCATGAACTCGCATCCAACATGCTCATAGATATCCTACCGGAGCCAGAGAATATATGAGGACGGAGAAAGAGATTAGAGAAGAGATTTTTGAGAAGGTCTATGAGCTCTACATGCTGAGGAATGACAAGAATAATATTTTCATTCCTGGAGAGACCAGAATAAATTACGCAGGCCGGGTCTACGATGAGAAAGAAATGATCAGCCTCGTGGATGCGTCATTGGATTTCTGGCTCACTACCGGCAGATATGCCAAGCAGTTCGAAGAGGAGCTGGCCAGATTCCTGGGAGTGAAATATTGCCTTCTGACCAACTCCGGTTCCTCGGCGAATCTATTGGCAGTATCTGCGCTAACATCACCTAAGCTGGGAGAAAAAAGATTGGTGCCCGGCGATGAAGTGATTACTACAGCCTGCGGATTTCCCACCACGTTGAATCCTATAATCCAGAATAATTTAATCCCTGTATTTATCGATGTGGAACTAGGTACGTACAACATTCAGGCAGATCAGATCGAGCAGGTAATAAGTGAGAAGACGAAAGCGATCTTCGTCCCCCATACTCTTGGCAATCCTGTGCATCTCGATAATATCATGAAACTGGTTAAGGAGTACGGCTTCTGGTTCATTGAGGACAACTGCGATGCTCTTGGCTCCAAGTACAAAGGACAATACACTGGATCCTTCGGCCACATCTCCACCTGCAGCTTCTATCCTGCGCATCATATCACCATGGGCGAAGGGGGCGCGGTCCTAACTGATGATCCTCTGCTAAGGAAGATAATCGCATCTTTCAGGGACTGGGGGAGAGATTGCTGGTGCGATCCCGGATGCGATGATACCTGCAAGAAGCGTTTTGACCGGCAACTTGGTGTGCTGCCGGCGGGCTATGATCACAAATATATCTACTCACATATCGGCTATAATCTCAAAGTTACCGATATGCAAGCGGCGGTAGGAGTCGAGCAGCTTAAGAAATTGCCGGAATTTATCGAAAGTCGGAAGGAGAATTTTAAACTGCTTTACGAAGGATTGAGACAGCATGATGATTACTTTGTGCTGCCAAAGGAAACTGCGAACTCTGATCCAAGCTGGTTTGGATTTCCAATATTAGTACAGGAAAACGCGCCATTTAGGCGTGACGAAATAGTGGCATATTTAGAAGAGAACAAAATTGCAACCAGAATGCTATTCGGCGGGAATTTGCTGAAGCAGCCTGCTTATGAAGGGATTGAATTCCGATCAGTAACTTCTCTGGAAAACACGGATGTAGTGATGAATGACCTATTATGGGTTGGGGTCTATCCTGGCTTAATGCCAACAATGGTTGATTTTATTATTCTCAAATTTAATCAATTCTTGTCCAACTATAAGGGTTCATTCAATATATAATTATCTATTATTCTTAAGATAATTCGGATTAAGGTACGAATGAGACTGGATAATGCAGCTTGATTTAAAACATATATTAAGAGTAACTATTCAGCCCATCGATCAAAGCCCTATTTTTCTTCCGAAACATCATGAATCATAATGTGATAACGAAGCAAAAATTTAAATATTAATGATAATCATATAAACGTAATAATGGAGGGGCACAATTCTCATCACATCCAAACGGATGGCATCAATCCAGGTAATTCTTTATCACTATCACAATCAGCCATGACAATACCTTTAACCTTAACTCCTCATGCGGCAGGGAATAAATCCAATCCAAGCTTACTATCCAAGTCTCTAACCTTCTTCGGCACCTCTGAGATAAGAGTTCGATCGCCAATCCTGACATGATACACCTTGCTGTACTGCAACAACAGATCGCCAGGA
>JAQWEU010000060.1 GCA_028704755.1 Minisyncoccota bacterium
CATCTTGTTGCATTCATCGATCAAGGTTGCGACCCTGTCGATATCGCCACCATCCGCCGTCAGCAGTGCAGCCATGTATTCGACTGGGTAGTTGGCTTTTAAGTAGGCCGTCTCATAGGCTATTACAGCGTAACAGGCGGCGTGACTCTTGTTGAACGAATATCTAGCAAAAGGTTCTATCCAACTCCATATCTCTTCGCCGATCTTCTGAGGGATATTGTTCGCTACCATACCGTTGACGAATTTTTCTTTCTGTTCCATCAATAGTTTTTCATTCTTCTTTCCGATAGCTTTTCTCAAGATATCAGCCTCTGATAAGGTAAAACCAGCCATATCCGTCGCGATTCTCATGATCTGTTCCTGATAAAGAGGGATACCGTACGTGTCTTCTAATAGATCCTTCAGTTTTGGGTGGAGGTATTTCACTTCTTTCGTCCTGTTCTTTCCGGCGATATAGTCTGGTATGTGCTGCATCGGTCCTGGACGATAAAGAGCTACCATAGCGATGATATCTTCCAGTTGAGTCGGTCTTAACTGTTTCAGATATCTTCTCATGCCATCAGATTCCAATTGGAATATTCCTATACAATTACCATCTCTCAAAAGCTTGAAGGCTTTTTCATCATTCAGCGGAATCTTCTCGATATCGATGTTTATACCGTGGACTGCGTATATCCTTTTCAACGTCTCTTCGATAATAGTGAGGTTTTTCAGTCCTAAGAAATCCATTTTCAGCAAGCCTAAGCTTTCGATGCCATGGGCCTCGTATTGAGTCACGATAGCGTTAGCGTCCTGTGTGGGGTGTTGGATGGGGACCAATTCATCAAGTGGATTCTTTGCGATTACGACACCGCATGCGTGAGTAGATGAGTGCCTGGCACAGCCTTCGATTTTCAGGGCTAGGTCTATCAGTCTTTCGGCATTAGAATCACTTTCATATAATCCTGAGAATTCATCAACATTCGATAACGTCTCTCTGAGGTTAGAACCGAAGGGGATCATCTTTGATATCTTATCACAATAGCTGTATTCATATCCAAGAGCTCTTCCTACATCTCTGATGGAGCCTTTGGCGGCCATCGTACCGAAGGTGATGATCTGAGCAACTCTGTTCCTACCGTATTTTTCTGCTACGTATTCGATCACCTCATCACGCCTAGCGTCGGTGAAGTCAGTATCGATATCAGGGGGCGAGATCCTTTCTGGATTGAGGAATCTTTCGAAGTATAATCCATACTTCAATGGGTCTATATTCGTTATATTCGTCAAGTAGGCGATGATCGATCCAGCAGCTGATCCTCTACCAGGTCCTACGACGATATGATGGTTCTTGGCCCAATTGATGAAATCTTGGACGATGAGAAAATAATCAGTAAAGCCTGTCTTTTCAATGACACTCAATTCATATTCTACTCTAGTAATAATCTTCTTTAGCTTCTCGTCCGTAACATCATCGGCTGATATGTCTTCTTTGTTTATAGCTTTTTCGATTATCTTATCATATTCTTCACTCTCGATGCCATATTTCTTAGCTATTCCTTTGTAGCAAAGTTCTCTTAAATAGCCAAAACCGTCCTTACCAGCAGGAACTTCGAAATATGGTATTTTAGTTTCTCCTAATTTGATCTCGATATTGCACTTAGCAGCTATTTCTACCGTGTTACTTATTGCTTCTGGGACATGGGAAAAATCTTTGGCCATCTCTTCTTGGGATTTGATGGAAAAGTCTTCTGCTCTCATCGATAATCTTTCAGTGTCATTGATATTAGCTCCAGTATTGATGAGCATCAAGATATCCTGAGCTTCAGCATCGTCTTTAAGTATATAATGACAATCGTTAGTAGCGACTAGGGGGATATCCAGTTTCTTGGCTAATTCAATGATCAATTCGTTAACTTTTTGCTGTTCCGGAATGGTAGGATGATTCTGTACCTCCAGATAGTAATTACCTTTACCGAATATTTCCTGGTATTTCAGGGCCATTTTTTCTGCTTGTTCTTTCTTCCCATTCAAAAGGAGTACGGGGATACGTCCTTGCAGACAGGCACTCAGAGCGATGACCCCTTCTGAATATTTCTTAAGCAATTCGAAATCAACTCTTGGTTTGTAGTAGAATCCTTCGAGATGCGCCTCAGTGACCATCTTCACGAGATTGTTATACCCAGTATTGTTCTTCGCTAAGAGTATGAGGTGGAACCTCTTGTTCTCGACTTGAGGATCCTTATTCCTCATATCTTCTACGGCTTCGTAGAATTCACATCCGATTATCGGTTTTATGCCTTTTGCTTTGGCTTTCTGGTAGAATTCAATGGCTCCGTACATAACTCCATGATCAGTGATCGCGACAGAATCCATGCCTAATTCTTTCACTCTATCGACAATATCATCAATTTTTGACAATCCATCCAAGAGGGAATAATGGGAATGTAAATGCAAGTGTATAAAATTGCTCATTTTTTGATCCAGCGTTAATTAATAATTGATATTAAATGATAATTGCCTTATAATCCAATATATCATAATCTTACTCCAAAACAAGCATAATTTCAATCAAAAAGATGGAAAGCACTAATGAAAAAATTGAAAAATTATTGAATCAGAAAGGCTTTAGGAATGTGGCAGGGATCGATGAGGCGGGAAGGGGACCGTTAGCTGGTCCAGTCGTTGCCAGTGCTGTAATAATCACTGATTGGGATATGGATAAGGAAATACTAACCGGGGCAAAGGATTCTAAGAAATTATCGGAGAAAAAAAGAGATTATCTATTTGGAATGATCATGGAATCTTCATGCATAGAGTGGGGTTTAGGCATAGTGGATGAGAAGATGATAGATAAGATCAACATATTCGAAGCAACCAAGTCAGCAATGATCGAAGCGGTGGATGACTTGAGCAAGAAAATCGTTCCTGATTTCCTGATAATCGATGGAAATGCAACCATTAATTACGATGTGAGGCAGAAAGCGGTCATAAAGGGGGATGATAAGATTTTTTCTTGCAGCATAGCTAGTATTATTGCTAAAGTATCGCGAGATAGGATGATGTATGAATATGCAAAGACATATCCTCAGTATGGATTTGAGAAACATAAAGGATATGGAACAAAATTCCATATTGATGCGATACGGAACTTTGGTCCGTGCCCTATACACAGAAGGACTTTCAATCCAGTCTCTCTATTCATATGAGAGTCTATGAGGAATAAAAAAAGAGAATATAATTCTCTTATTTACTCATCAATACTTTCTTTATATCGATAAGTATTATCAATTTGCCATGATCTTCTTCCTTACTCCTTGTAACTCTCTTGATGATACCGATAATGATATCATTACCCTCGACCTTATTGGACGAGGAAATATCTTTTTCGATATTGCTATCATCGTAGTCAGAGATCGAAAGAACATTATCCACTACGATGCCCATCCTTGATCCAATATTCTTTTCATCAAGAATAATGACATGCAGATCATTCTCTGTGCCAGTATTCGGAACGATTCTCAATTTCTCTTTCAGGTCGATGATTGTAGTTATTTCGCCTCTTAGGTCAATTATCCCTTTAACTCCTGGTTCGGAATTAGGGATCTTCGTTATCTTCGGACATTCTACGACTTCCTTCACGTCAAATAAATCTATAGCGAATAACTGACCTCCGAGGAGGAATTCGACTACTTCAGTATTCTCTCTTCCTATCATCATTACCACTTGAATGTCTTCATCGTTTCTAAGACTTTTTGAGCCGAATCATTTGTCGCGATTACTGCGGACACGACTATTGCCATATCTTCGACCGCTTCGCCTGTCAGCTTTGAGACATTTGCAGATTCGGTCGATGTCGAAGAGACAAGCCCATTCACTTCATTCACGCTGGCAGTCGATTCTTCGATTCCAGCCGTCTGTTCTTCGGCAGCAGTAGCGACTTCCGATGCACTAATGTAAACCTTGCTTGCGGCATCGGATATTATTTGAAAGGCTTCATGTGCTTCTTGTGAAGACTTAATACCTTCTTTCACTGCTTTGTTTGCTTCAGAAATCTTTTTTTCAGCAGCAATGATCGAATAATCGAGCTTCTTTATGACCTCTTCGATCTTCTCTGCACTTGATTTCGATTCCTGGGCCAGTGATTTCACTTCAGCAGCAACGACTGCGAACCCTCTCCCAGATTCTCCGGCTCGAGCAGCTTCAATAGCTGCATTAAGAGCTAATAAGTTCGTCTGTTTGGAAATGTCTTGGATAACGGTAATCGTTTTCGCTACGTTCTTCATCTGGATTCCGATTTCGGTAATGATGTCATTCACATTGTCAGTAGAATTGGCTATCTTTTCGATATTAGTCTCGTTGCCTTTCGCTATTTCCAATCCTGCCATTGACGAATCTTCAGCAAGTTTGGCCTGGGCAGAGACTTCGGACATGCTGGAAGCGATTTCTTCCGTAGCAGCACTCATATCTTCCATGGCTCTTGATACTTGATTGGAGACAACCATCATCTTTGCCATGTTGTTGCTGACATTGGAGGAATTCGCTGAGATATTCCCGATTTCTTTATTGATCTTTTCTGATCCTGCTATTGCGTGACCTGTCTTTTCGATCAGCTCATTCATGATCTGATCGACGATGATAAGATTCTCCTTAAGAGCGGAAACAACATTATCCATAGCATCGTTCAGGGTCGTCAGGTTGCCATACTCTTCCT
>JAQWEU010000016.1 GCA_028704755.1 Minisyncoccota bacterium
ATGGAAGTTCAGTGAGAATACAAGGATTCTCAATGACTACAGGAGCCATGAATTCTACATTGAAGCAGATACCTTACAGCGGAGGAAAGACGTATGACCTATGGGTGAAACTAACGAATAATTCTGGACAGACATCTCAATGGATCAAATCGGACAAGTCATTCACTGTCGCTGACCACAAATGGCCAAAGGTATCCATGACTTCGAATGAGATACAGGTCAATGGATATACCCAGTTCTGTTCTACTGCCAAGGTTCCTTACAACGGTGTAAAGGATCCTTGCCAAGACCTATGCTGGATCAAATCATCTATCCAGTCAGGAGTGACTGATCAAGAGTTCAGCTTCACTAACCAGACACTGCAAGCCCAGCAGCTACAATCATCATCATGGAAATGTAGTGTATGCTATGATACCAATAATCAGGCCATACTGTGTCAGAATGCTACAAAGAAGGCAGGGGAGAGTAGCAATTTCAGCTGGAACGTAGAAGATTCTCTTGTTACCAATCCTCCTTACTTCCCGACTTTTACCGCAGAAAGCATACCTAATTGGTGGAGGTATGGAGCAGATACGACTAATGGAACTACGACAGATAATCCAGTCATCCAATTCAGGGAAAACACCACAAGCAAAGCAGTGGCTAAGCTGAAAGTGTATGGATCTGAATGTCCTCTTCAAGTAGGACTTAATTCCAAGAACATCAGGCCTATATGGATAGAGAGATAGTACAATTATTAAAAGGATCATTAAAATGATCCTTTTGTATTTTTGTAATTTTTATAGTATCATAAGCTTATAATAATAAGTAATAAGTATAAAAAATAAGTATGGCAAAAAAAATTGCAATAAATGGCTTTGGCAGGATCGGCCGTTGTGTCTTGAAAGCAATTATAGAAGATGAATTGGATATTGAAATAGCTGCAATCAATGATTTGACTGATCCAAAGACATTAGCTCATCTTTTGAAATATGATACGGTCTATGGTTCTTTCAGTCATGATATCTTGATTAAGAATAATAGTATTTTCATTGATGAAAGAGAAATAAAATTGTTTTCTGAAAAGAATCCTGAACAGCTTCCTTGGAAGGATTTAGGAGTTGATATCGTCTTAGAGTGCAGTGGTAAGTTCACGACAAGGGAGGAGGCTTCAAAGCATATAGTAGCGGGAGCAAAGAGAGTAATAATTTCCGCTCCAGCCAAGTCTGACGATATTCCTTCATATGTCATCGGGGTCAATCATAAGGATTATAAGGGGGAGGATGTTATCGATATGGGGTCATGCACTACGAATTGCTTAGCTCCAATAGTAAAGGTATTGGAAGAAGAGTATGGAATAGTGAATGGGTTTATGACTACAGTCCATTCTTATACGAATGATCAAAGAGTACTTGATCTGCCTCATAGTGATCTGAGGAGGGCAAGGACTGCTGCTGAGAATATCATTCCAACTACTACGGGGGCAGCGAAAGCTATCCATAAGGTCGTCCCAACGATGAAGGGGAAGTTAGATGGTATTTCGATCAGGGTTCCGACTCCAGTTGTCTCAGTGGTTGACCTAGTATGTGTCTTGAAGAAGGAGATACCTGCTGAGGAAATGGTAAAAATGTTCAAGAAGAGGTCAAGATTAGCAGATCTTAAGGGAATATTATGGGTAGAAGAAGAGCCATTAGTATCTTCGGACTTTATTGGAAATCCTTATTCTTCGATATTAGATGTTGAATTCTTGAAGGTAAATAAGAATATGGTAAAGATATTAGCCTGGTACGATAATGAATGGGGATATTCTTGTAGATTGGCAGAATTAGCAGAATTTATCGCTAAAAAGATAAAGAAATAAGCAATAAAAATACTCTTAGGAGTATTTTTTTATTTGTCAAAATGCTTGTTTTGGTGTATGATTTCATCAATGGAAAAGAAATTTTTTAAAGAATTTTTAGATTTAGTGAAAATAGTTTTGATTTCTTTGGCGATAGTCATACCTATCCGTGCTTTTATTTTTCAACCCTTTATGGTAAAAGGCGCTTCAATGGAGCCAAATTATCATTCAACTGATTATTTGATAATCGATCAGGTTTCATATAGGTTAAATCAGCCTCAAAGGGGGGATGTAATCGTCTTTAAGTATCCTAAGGATCCTTCTTATAAGTATATAAAGAGGATAATAGCTTTTCCAGGGGAGGCAGTTGAGATAAAGGACACCGAAGTCTTGATAACTGACACTACGGGAAAGACATTTAAACTAGATGAGAGTTATCTTCCTCAGGACTTGAAAGATCATTGGAAGAATAATATCAATCATACTCCAGTCTTATTGAATAAGGGAGAGTATTTTGTTCTTGGAGATAATAGGAATTATTCGTCAGATTCTAGGGTTTGGGGTGTCGTACCTGAAAAGAACATAGTCGGGAAAGTATTTTTTACATTTTCAATTTCAAATGTTTTGAATGGGGCAAAAGTAAATAATAATCTAATTTATTAATAATAATAAAAATATGGCTAAGCTAAAATTCCAGACTCCAACTGGAATGCATGATATCTTACCTGAAGATCAGGCATATTATCAGCGCATATTCGAGACAATTAAAAAATTCTTTGATTTTTATGGGTATTCTAGGATAGAGACACCAATCCTAGAGGATGTTGAGCTTTTTAATCGAAGCGTAGGGGAGGGAACGGATATCGTCGAGAAGGAGATGTATTTACTTAAGACGCGGGGAGGAGATAGTCTTGCTTTGAGGCCAGAGGGCACAGCTCCGGTAATGCGAGCATATTTCCAGAATGGAATGGTCTCGTTGCCTCAACCCGTGAAGCTTTGGTACTATGGTCCATTTTTTAGATATGAAAGACCTCAGGCTGGCAGATATAGGCAATTCTATCAGTTCGGTTCTGAGATAATCGGCGACGAGGATCCTTTCTTCGATGTCCAGACAATCCTCATCCTTTATAATATCTTGGATGATCTGAAGATAAAGAATATGATTGTAAGAATAAATTCGATTGGTGATGAGGAGTGTAGGGGAGAGTACAAGAAAGTCTTGGCAAGGTTCTTGAAGAACAAGAAGAATAGTCTTTGTAAGGATTGTCAGAATCGATCAAAGACGAATATCCTAAGGGTTCTTGATTGTAAGAATCCAAAATGTCGAGAAGTGATATCCCAGGCTCCTCAAATAATGGATTATCTATGCGAAGGATGCAAGAATCACTTGAAGGAAGTGCTTGAATATCTTGATGAGTTGAAGATTCCATATATGCTTGATTCATTCCTTGTCAGGGGGTTGGATTATTACACAAGGACTGTTTTCGAGATAGAAGTCCAAGATTCAGAGGGAGGTAGACAAGAAGCCTTGTCAGGAGGCGGAAGATATGATATTTTAGGCAAAGCAATTGCTGGAGAAGCTATTCCTGCTTGCGGTATGGCCGTGGGAGTCGAAAGGGTGATACAGAAGATGAAGGATAATGAGGTTGATGTTTCGAATAAGAAGCATGCACACGTTTTCTTAGCCCAAATAGGACCGATGGCAAAAAAAAGGGGAGTGGTGATAATAGAAGAGTTCCGAAAGGCGAATATGAAAATTGCCGAATGTTTCAACAAGGACTCCTTAAAGCTCCAATTAGCTAAGGCTAATAAGATGGGTATTAAGAATGTCATAATAATCGGACAGAAGGAAACTATACAGAACACAGCAATAATTAGGAATATGGAAACCGGGAAACAATTAGAAGTATCTCAGGAGGACATAGTGAAAGAAATAAAAAAAACAATAAAAGAAGATTAATAAAATAATAAAGAGGAAAAAATAATATATGAAAATAAGTAAATTACCGAAAGAAACATCTCAGTCATTGGTTTATAGATTTACAAGGGCTATTAAAAGTAGTGGTGTATTGATTGAGGCTAGAAAAAGAAAATTCAGGGATAAGACCAAGAGCAGGAACCTTTTAAAAAGAGCTGCTATTATCAGAGTCCAGAAAAAGGCAGAATATAACAAGCTGAAAAAACTTGGAAAGATATAGTTTTCGGGGGCAGCCTGGTTTGACGGGCTGTTTTTTTATAATATAATATAAGATATTAATAGTTAATAATACAAATATGATTTCAGAACAAATAAAACAGGATCTAATCGCGGGACAGAAAGAAAAAAATGAAGTTGCAGTCTCTTGCTTAAGGATGCTCCGTTCGGCAATTATGAATAAGGAAATCGAAAAAAGAGTTAAGTTGTTAGAGGTTAATCCTAATCTTACAGAAGAAGATCTTGCTGTCCAGGCAAAATTGACAGATGAGGAGATAATGGAGGTCGTTTCTTCTGAAGTGAAGAAGAGAAGGGATAGTGTCGTTGGTTTCGAGGCAGGAGGAAGAGGGGATCTGGCGGAAAGGGAAAAGATGGAAATTGATGTCTTGAAAAAGTATATGCCAGTAGAATTAACAGAAGAGGAAATAAAAGCAATGGTAAGTGATGTGATTCAAAAGACAGGAGTTGCTAGTATTAAGGAGATAGGATTGGTAATGAAGGAAATCGTTCCTTTGACCAAAGGAAGGGCTGATGGTAATCTGGTCGGTAAGATTGTAAGAGAATCATTAGGGGAGAAGTAAAATGGATATATACATAAAGACAATATCACATAATGAGCAAAGGTATAATACGGTCGGAGACTATTGGATGGATGAAAAGGGGGTAGTCCAAATAAGGATTTCTGAGATGGGTAATGATGATTATGAATTCCTTGTCCTTGACCATGAGATCCAAGAGATATACTTATGCTTGAAGCGAGGGATTACTTTCAAGGACATTGATAAGTTCGATGCTAAGTTCGAGAGAGATAGGGAGGCAGGGATACATGATGAAGATGATGAGCCTGGAGATGACAGATTAGCTCCATATTTTGATGAGCATCAGTTCGCTTCGTTAGTCGAGAGAATGGCTTCATATGAATTGAAAGTCGATTTCGAGGAATATGGAAAAAGAGTCGTTGAGCTGACTAATAGTTATAGGAAATAAAAGGAGGGAGTTTGATTCAACTTCCCTCCAGATCTTTTCTTCACGAAGATCAATCTCATAATTAAGGTTGTTGATTTTCCTGATCATTTGATTCTTATCAATCAACAGTTCCTGAATCCGATTACTATTATGAAGGAAGTCCCGTTTGGCGAATTCTTGATTGAGGTATTTCTGGTTTTCGATGTTACGCCAGACTTTTTCCTCGTAAATCTTCAGTTGATAATTTACGTATTCAAGATTTTCTTCGAGCCGGGATCTTTCTGCTAATAGTAATTCAGCTTCTCTTTGTAAAGTTACAAATTCTGACATCTTCTTCACTTCCTAATGTGCATGGGCTATTGTTCTGCCCGGAAGGCATTCATCAATCATGAGTAGCTTCCGGGAAGGGCAATGCTATAAAAAAGCCCCTCATTCTATGAGGGACTTTTTGTTTTTATTATATAAAATATGCTAAAAGCAAAGAGATCCCTCAAGGTTTAGGGGTTACGATAGACAAGAAACAATACTGATTTATCATTATGTAATTCATATATTTGCTTAATCTAATGATATGAAAAATGTATTTACTTGTCAATAATAATTAGACTCAGTTCGTTCTTTGAAGTCGATTATCCTATCATTGCGATCAAAGGTCATTCCTTCCTCTTCTAGTCTCTGTTTTTGTTTTTCTCTACCTCCGAACTTATAACCCTCGGCAAGTCTTCCATCTGATCGGATTACTTTATAGCAGGGTGTTCTATCTGGGGCGTCATTTTGTCTTAATATCCATCCGATATTTCTCGGATTCTGTAATCCGATTATTTTAGCGGCGATAGCATATGTTATTATCTTTCCTCTTGGCAGCGACTTGAGAAGGGAGAATAATGGCCCTGTGTATTCTTTTAGTTTGTTCATTTTTGTAAATTCTATAATGGATCAATAAGAGAATCAATAGTATAATCCTATTGATTAATTTTGTAAAAGGAAATATCTTATTATTAATGATTAAATTGAGCATGAGTCACTCAATTTAACGAGCATTTTAAATGCCTCATTTTTGAGGTATTTTTTTAATATTTATGGATAAGATTTTTTATTCCTAGAGGATGGAGGATTATTATAATACGAATAAGCAAAAATCTTTACCATTAATCGAATTACTTGTAGTAATAGCGATAATAGGTATCCTGGCTATCATAATAGTGATTTCTATGGAGGAGCTCAGGATAATGCTAGGGATGCGATGGGGAAGGTAGATGTCAATCAGATATCTAAGGCGGTGATGATCCATAAGACGAATAATCCAGAGACATCCTTGCCTAAAGATGTATTACTTATGCTTCAGCATCACCTTGTCCTATTAGACGGGTGGAGATACCTGGGACTAGTAATTGCATCATGAAATATGAAGCAAAGATTCAGGGGAGCGAGGAAGGATTCGTCGGATATGATTCGTTTTTCGTTGCGGAGTCTAGGGATTCTAGTATATTGGTAGTCATGTCTATATCAGAGGAGGATATAGTTTTGCTTGTTATGGGGGGAATGTATTCAATATTCTTTATCCGAGCAGATAATCTTAGTTTGGGAGGATTTCGTTGTGTGAAGCCACAATATGGTTGGGTGGTTGAGCCAATCTAGTTAGTATTATCTTTCATGGAGTGTCATTGATTAATCATAGGGAAGGAGATAGAATTACAATAATGAATTGATTAAGAGGTCTTAATCAATTATGGATTTTCTAATAATTAGTAATCATTAATAAATCAAAATCATGAAAAATAAGGGAGTAATATTTATTTTATCTTTTCTATCATTTCTTATCTTTAGCCAAGTGGCATTTGCTGCTTGTAGTTTTCAAGATCTGAAGAGTTGTGACAGGCAGGGGATAATATCTATCATAAAGGATTTCTTGAGATCGAGGCAGAATGATCTGACGAAGTGGAATACATTTACGAGTAATTATGGTTTTGAAATCAAATATCCTAGTAATTATTCTATATTTGAATCACCTGATTATGATAAAGGTGTAACGGTTCCTGTTAGTGCTGATAGTGTGAAGTTGTATATAACAAATAAAACAAGTATGTTTTTTTGCTGTGAGCCGAGTTATGTCTCGGTTGAGCTATTAGGCCAGTATTTTGATGATTTAGAGGGATGGGCAAAGGATCAGAAATTTATAAATGATGATAATAGATATAGAATACAGTCAGAAGGTTATGTAACTTTCAATGGTGAAAAAGCATATCAGATAGAAGCTGAGCCAGGAATTGATTCGCCAGGAAATGCCATAGTCGTTAATCATGATAATAAAACTTACCTTATTAGGTCCACTAATGATTTTCCATTTTTTGAAAAGATTATTTCAACTTTTAAGTTCTTGGGTATGAATAAGGAAAAGTTCCAAGCGACAGAGATAGTTTCTGATAATCTTCCAGATTCGATCGAATTTTGGACCCAGGCTAATTGTCCTAATAGTAAGACATATAAATATATCATTCCTGATGGATATGATCTCCAAGGCTGCGTGGCAGGAACGACTGGTTCTCATGGCGGATGTGCTACTTGCAGGATGTCTAAAATCAAGCTCTTGAAAAAGAAGGCTCTGCCTATCAGTCTTTCGGATTATAATATCATGAAGACTATCCTATTCAATACTTCTAAGGATGAATTAAGAGTTTATTCGAAATGTGCTAATCAGGAAGATGAGCCATGTGAAGATGGAATCATCTTAACGAGATATAATCCTAGTAGTGGATTAAATAATATCATGGGGGCAGTGAAATTCGTATCAAAGACTGGCAACTCAGGCGGATTATATTATCCGATAGCGATAACTAAAGATGATAGAAAGATCGTATTTGATGCTGAAATGGGTTCTCCTGGTGCGGGAGGTAGTGAAATTGATTATGGGTTTGGAATAGCAGATATTTCTAACGGGAGAGCAGATTTTATTATATCGGTTGAGCAAATCGCTACATATGGGGCAATATTTTTTGATGGATATAGTAAGGTAGTCTATGTAGATGAAGGTAAGAATACGCCAGTCTTTATGAAGCCAGGACCAATTAACAATGGAAAGATCGTGTCTGGAGATCTGATTAATGGAACGGAGAAAGTTGTCTTAAGCGAATCATATACTTCATATGATATGGATAATGTAAAAGGTAATGTTTTGGCCTTTAAAGCTACTAAGTATGTCGTCCCTAAGGATTGCTCAGCAGTGAATGGAGATGGGGAATGGATCGATCTCATACCGGAATGTGTAATCAAGGAAGTTTCTGATCGAAGTATTGATCTAGATATGGTAAAATAATCATTGATTGAAAATATATTGTTCTTACTTTAAAATATGAATATTAAAAAATTGTCGGAATCTTTTTTGTAATTTTTTCTTTCATTGTTTTTGTTGGATCAGCGAATGTTTCGTGTATAGGTAACTTGGGAGGTTGTGATAGGGAAGGGTTGATATATATCATAAAAGAAATTATCAAGAATAGAATAAATAAGGGTACGAATAGTGAGATGCTTTAGAGAATTCTAACTTAGAAGAAGCGAAAAGGTTTATCAAGGCTGGGGCTGATGTTAATATTAATGATAAGAGGAGCAAGACGGTTTTGGGTTGTACATGGGAAAAAGTAATGTAGAAAGCGTCAATTTCTTAAGCGGTTATTAAAATTTTTTATGGATATTGGAGAGTATCATAAGAAGAATGTTTTATTTATAAAATTATTAAGTATACGGTTATGAATTTTGAGAAGTCGGAAGATGAGGATAAAGATGAAAAGGGGCAGGATAGTCCTGAAGATGTTCAGATTATTCCTGATGCAGGGGATGAGAGTTTAGAAGATTGGAGTGCTGATGTCCCAATTAGTTTTGTTGTTGAAGATGAAGGTGATTTATTAGAAAGTGACGAAGAAAGTGAATTGAATCTTAGTCATGAAGATGAAGAGGTGTCTATGGTTAGTGGTAGTAATGTTCCTCCTCAATATAGGGGGATGCCGAGTGAGATCGTGGAAGAGTTATGGGTTAATAAAGTCTATCTTGAAGATGAAAGAAATAAGCAAGAGAGTGAAAGAAGAAGGTTAGCTATTGATGAGATAAAAGAAAATGAATTAGTTAGGGAAGGAGAAAGAAGTGATAATTTCAGAAATTCATATAGTGAACTATCAGAAAGTCAGCGGGGGGAGTATTTGAATAATCAAAAAGAAATCGGGGATCTTGTGGTACAATATATTCAGGGAAAAAAGACGATTGACGAATTATCTCCTAGTGAAGCCTTAGTCCTTGATAAGATCAGGGGTACTTATAAAGAGTTTAAGAAAGAAAATCCTGATAGTCCTTTTTCTTTTGGTTTTACGAGAGATATAGATAGAATGGTGTATAATAATCTTTTTTATCGATTGTCTTTTGAGATGTTAGAAAAATCTGAAAATGGAGATGATCTGGAAAGCGTAGAAAACCAAGAGATACTAGAAAATATGGAAGATGGAAAGGACGATAGGAAAATTTCTGAGGGCGCGGAAGCATTAACCCAAGATGATGTTTTTGAATCAAAGGATGTTTTGAGTAAAAGGTATGAAGACATCGCGAATAAGCTTCCGATTGATGAGAAGCGAATCCCTTCAAAAGATATGCTCTTATTGATGGCAGGTGGTAATTCATTTGCTGCTGATGATGAGCCGAGTCTGGCTGGTAAAGTAATCATGAAGGAGATTTATGATAAGTTAGTCAGTAGATTGGATTATGAATCAATACTGACTTCGGAAGAAATAATCCAAATCGGTAAGGATAGTCTAGTTGATTTTAAAGAGTATATCAATGAATTAAATTCTGAAGGTAATGATTTCAAGTTTAATGTAAACAGGCCTAGTGGAACTACTGGATTCCATTTGAATGGTGAGTCTGGGCGTGTAACTAGGGATCATTTATTCTATTTCAATAAGTCGATGACTGAATGGAAGAATCCTCAGGAGCAGCAAGTTAGAGCATATATCACTATTAAACCTGAAGAGAGAAAAAATATCCAAAGGCATTTTGTGGATATTTGTAAAAAGATGTATAACGAGGGAATTGATTTTAGCAGTAAGGCAGTGAGTCCAAATGGTTTAGAGAATAGGACGGATGATATGGTCCTTTATATTTCTTTATCGGATCAAGCAAAGGCAGGGGAAATAATAAAGGAATTCTTGGAGGAGCGGGTTATTGGGCAGGGGCATGTAATTTCTGCGCTTCCTAGTCTTGAGGATGGGTTGTCTTGGGCTCTTGAACCATCAGAAGAAGATGTGGATTTGTGGCAAAAAGTGTCTGGATCGAGCGAGGGGGCAAGCCATAGCTCTGTTGTTGCTACAAAAATATCCCCGATATTCCTTAGGAGGATAGCGATTATGCATCAGAAATTTGGTAATCAGGAGGAGGCGGATGCTTTTAATTCTGAAGCTGAAAGAGTAGAAAGGATTATGAAGGGATAGTTTTGGTTAATCTATTGACGAAGCCTGTCATTCTGTTTTTGATTTTGGCCAAGTATTACTATTGTTAATGGCTAATTATTGTGTTATTTATAGATAAGAGGATTTGAAGCAGATGAATGCTGATCAAGAGATTGCGATTGCTATATTGAGGAATTGTATGTTCCTTTATGTTAATATGTACGATAAGCATATAAAAGGGGTAAGTATAGAATCTGACCTTGAAGAAATTTCTTGTAAAATATCTTTACCTGAGGAGGTTATTAAAGATTTTCTCAAGAGGAATTTTATCGTCTTTGCGAATCTGGCTTAAAAGGCTGCTAAATGGCAAGCCTTTTTTATTTATATTGTAATAAGATAAAGGTGATGATCTTCTATCTGTTAGGAGTAAATATGTTATAGATATTTTTCTTTCAATCCTTTGCCCAAAGTGAATAAGTTCTTTTCTTGAGGTAATTATTTTATGCTTTTATCGAAGGGTTATAGTAAGAAAATAATTGTATTTGAAACTATTCTTGTCCTATTAATTTAATTTCGGCGCCTCCACAGAATTATTTTATCGGGTGGCGAATCGATCCATGGGGCAAGGGTTTTATTGTTAATGATCATTATTGAATGAGGGGTTTGGAGAGACGTATAGATTTTTTAATTTAATCAGATATAATATTAGTATGAATAAAAAATATTATATTTTAGTAATTTTTATCTTAACTATTATGGGTATTGTGTTTTTTTATTTCTATAAAGACAAAACATTGCAAGCAGATGAAGAGCAATTTACAAATCAATCGCAGGAAGTATTAATAGAAAAGGATGGAGATATAAAAAAAATATTTAAGGCTACTGAAATAGTCACAAATGACTTACCAAGATCGATAGAGTTTTGGGCTGAGGCAACTTGCTTGAATGAAGGCCTTGATAGTATTTATAAATTTGATGATAGTTTAAAGAATTATTCTTTCGATGCCTGCGAAGAAGGGGAAATTGGAACTCATGGGGGATGCGGTAATTGTAAAATGAGTAAAATCAAATTGGTTAAAACTTCTGAGTGTGTTAATAATCAGAAAAAATATTATAAATTTGGAGATAATAATTTATTCTTTGAAGTGAATTATTTTTCTAAATCTGATAAATATGCTGAAGATTGTAAATATTGCGAAGTCAAAATCAATGGGAATAATGTAAGTCAAAAGATAGAGAGCTATTGCGAGGATGTTTCTTTTGATAATGATTATAATTTCGATGGATTCAATGATATCGGCATTAAGATATTATTGGCTCAGAATAATTCTTCCAGGTATTATTTATATGATCAAAAAGAGAATGGATTCATTTTCAATAAGGAGTTGTCGGAATTAACTAATGTTTCGGTTGATAAAATTAAAAAATTAATCCGTTCTAGTAAGGTGGCGGGAGCTGGGAACTGGATAGCTGATTATTACATTTTTAAAAATGGTAAATTTGTCATATCTGAAAAGGAGGAATGTAGTGAGGGTTGTAATTGTGGAGATGAAATCAAGACTTATGATTGTCCAAAGAAAATAACATATGATAAAAATGGAAGTATCGGAAGATGGGTTATTGGGAAAGATGATGCTGATAGGAGGTATGGGGATGGGAGTATGGAATTGATGCGAGAAGCAGCTCAAGGAAATACTGAAAATGTCGTGGAATTGATCAAATACGGAGCTTATATAGATGCTTCTGATAATAATGGGGAAACGGCTTTGATGTGGGCGGTAAAAAATAACAAAATTGATATCGTGAAGATATTGATTAAGAATGGGGCGGATATTAATCTTAAGAATAATGACAATAAGGCAGCTTTAGATATTGCGCAAGTAAATCATTATGAAGATATTAGTAAAGAATTAGATCAAAATGTCGTGTATGGTAATGATATTCTACTAAGAGATGAGTCAGGTATGAAAAAGGGAAATTACAAGATAGACGGTGGTATTGTGTATTTTTATAATAGTATTGTTAAGGGGGCGGATTTAGACACTTTTCAGGTGTTGAATGGTTACTATGCTAAAGATAAGAATAAAGTGTATTTGGGAGATCAAGAAACTAGATATTCAGGAATGAGTAGTAATCGATTGGATGTTGCGACATTTAAGTTGTTGAACGATTATTATGCTAAAGATAAGAGCAGTATTTATGTACTTGCCTTTGATCATTCTGAAGAAGTATCCTTATTGGATGGTGCAGATATAGGTACTTTTGAGGCATTAGACTTATACGCTAAGGATAAGAATAAGGTATATTGGTTCGGTCGTGATATTGGGGCAGATGCAAGTACTTTCCAGATCCTGACCTATGGATATGCAAAAGATATGAATAATGTTTATTGTTATGATTATCCAGTTTGTAATAATGTTATTTCTGGAGCTGATGTAAAAACTTTTCAGGTCGTAAATAGTGATTATGCTAAAGATAAGAACAGTGTCTATTATTGGGGTAAGATAAAGGAAGGGAATAATCCAGTTGATTGTACAAAAGAAAATTTGAGTGGTTGCGAGTAATTCTATTTTATTAAGATTTATTTTTAAGTATTACATTTTAGAAAATTAATCTAAAAAATATTGAAGAAAGATATAAATAATTATAATCTAATACAATATATTATTTCTTATTATTTATTTGGAAATAATCATGATGTATTTAAAAATATGAATAAAATAAAACAAGCTTTTACTTTGATTGAGCTATTAGTCGTTATTGCTATTATTGGTATTTTAGCCGGATTTATCATAGTTTCTATGTCTGGAGCTCAGGGGGCGGCTAATGATGCGAGGAGAAAAGCTGATATTAATCAGTTAGCTAAATCGGTAATGATTTACAGGACAAATAATCCTGAAGTAACCCTACCTTCATCTTGTAGCGTGGGCAGTGATTGTCCTGTTGGCATATTTGGTGATACTGAGGCATTATTAGATCCTAATGGTTCTCGATATTCTTTTACGTCGGATGGAAATAATTATTTAGTGTCGGCAATATTGTCAACGAAGCAGTCTTATGAGTTCGATTCTTCTACGGGTGTATATTCTTTGCTTTCTGCAGTTAATGGGTCTTGTGGAACAGCTATGAGGGCATTTGCTATTGCGGATACTAGTTATGGTTCATATACCCAGTGTGGTTCAGGTACTCCATCGAATACTAATTTCCCGGCTGAGGGAGGATCTGAGTCTTGGACTTGTAGCGGAACTAATGGGGGGAATGTTTCTAGCCCATGTATTGCAACTAGAATTGCTGCACCAGTCGATGGTTCTTGCGGAACAGCAGTGAGAACCTTTGCTGCAGGAGATACTAGTTATGGTTCATATACCCAGTGCGGTTCAGGTACTCCATCGAATACTAATTTCCCGGCTGAGGGAGGATCTGAGTCCTGGACTTGTAGTGGTCTCAATGGTGGAAGTGCTTCAGGAAATTGTACGGCTAGTAGGTCTGCTGCACCAGTCGATGGTTCTTGCGGAACAGCAGTGAGAACCTTTGCTGCAGGAGATACTAGTTATGGTTCATATACCCAGTGCGGTTCAGGTACTCCATCGAATACTAATTTTCCGGCTGAGGGAGGATCTGAGTCCTGGACTTGTAGTGGTCTCAACGGTGGAAGTGCTTCAGGAAATTGTACGGCTAGTAGGTCTGCTGCACCTTTTTGTTCTATCTCGGCTCATTATAATACGAGTAAGGCGATTGGTAGTGATACTATATGGTGTGATAACGTAGGGGGAATATGGAGTAATAACCGTTCTACTGGGTCTGATTGGAATACTGCACTTACTATATGTAGTAGTTTGAGTTATGCAGGATATGCAGCTGGAAGCTGGATATTGCCTAGCTCCGCTCAATTACCTCATTGTTATGATGCTTCAACATGTAGAGCATCTAGTGGTGATAATACTTTTTGGTCTTCTACTACATTCGGAAGTGACCCTTGTACTGTAGAGTTCTTTTCAATGGGAACCTCAGAGGGGTGTTTTGGAGGAGGTCTTTATTATGTTCGTTGTATTTTACAATAGTGTTTATGGAGAAGACTCTAAAATAGAGTCTTTTTTTATTATTTAAAGAATAAAAAAGTAGCTATTGTATTATTGGAGTAATCGATTATTGAAGAAGGTATTTTTAAGGGTTATCTTATTATATAAAGTTTTTGACTAGGAAAGGATATATAGATAATTGTTGATTAATTTGATAAGATATTATTAATGAATAAAAAAGCATTTACCTTAATAGAACTATTAGTGGTTATCGCCATCATCGGTATCTTGGCTGGTTTCATCATCGTTTCCATGTCCAGCGCCCAAGAGGCAGCGAGCGACGCGAGGAGGAAGGCTGATATCAATCAGCTATCCAAGGCTATCATGATATACAAGACTAATCATCCTGATACGCCGTTACTGATAGACACAGACGGGTGCAATATCGGAAGCGATTGCAGTTCTGATGAGATATTCGGCAGTGCCTCTGCCCTTAAGGATCTTAATGGGACGTATTATACCTATGTTTCATCAGATGGGAATAATTTTACTATTACTTCCAGATTGTCTAATACTAATAATTATTCCTTCGATTCTTCTACAGGGTCATATACTGAATCATCGATAGTTCCTGTGAGCGGTGTTTGTGGTACAGCAAATAAGTCATATTATGCTACTTCTGTAAGTTTCGGTACAGATACTTTTTGTCATACTGGAACAATATTAGTAAATCCAGTCTTTCCAGCAATAGGTGCGTCGGTTTCTTGGTCTTGTGTCGGAGTGAGTGGGGGAGATGCGGCTGATTGTTCCGCTTTTCACGTAAGTTCTACTTGCATTTCAGGGGGAGGATTGTCTTGCGTTGAAACAAGTGATGGAAATTATGTACTTAATAAGTATATTTTATTTGGGACATCTACTGGGACAACTACTTGGATTGCACCTGTTGGGGTAACGAGTGTTGAGTATCTTGTTATTGCTGGTGGTGGAGGCGGTGGCGGTAATGGTGGCGGTGGTGGTGGAGGAGGTCTTTTGAGGTCTACTATTTCTGTTGTTCCTAGTAATCCATATACCGTTACAGTTGGAAGAGGAGGTATTGGAGGGGGTATTCCAACTGGTGGAACTGGTCGTGGGGGAACTCAAGGAGAGAATTCTGTTTTTGCATCAGTAATTGCCGTAGGAGGTGGTGCTGGGGCTGGGTATAGCGCTTCTGGTTCGAATGCTGGAGGATCTGGTGGTGGTGGAGCATATTATATTAATGCTGGAGGGGTTGGGTCTCAAGGGAATACGGGAGGAGCATTTTTTGTTGGAGGTTATGGTGGTGGTGGCGGTGGTGGATATGGTAGTATTGGGTCAAACATGTCAGATGGATACACTGGTGGAGCAGGAGGTTCTGGATATCTGGCTTCTGATTTCGGTTTAAGTTATGTAGCAGCTGGAGGAGGAGGAGGGTCATATGTCACTGGAGGTATCGGTGGCTCTGGGGTTGGAGGAACGGGAGGAACTGCGCAAAATATTAAATCTGGTGGTACTTCGGGAGTATCAAGCACTGGTTCTGGCGGTGGTGGAGGCGGCGCTGGTGATGGTTGGTATAATGGAGGAACGGGAGGTTCTGGTGTTGTTGTAATTAAGTATTTAGCTCCGTAATAGCTTTTGATAAAGTCTTGTTAAAAAGTATTATCAATATTTTTTTAATTATTTCTTAAATTTTATGGCCTAGGAGTACAAGGAAAATTTTTCAGGAGAAAAATGATTGTGCTATTTAAAGAAGTTTACTTAAAATGATACAGGTAATTACTGCCTCATTTGATTGAATATAAATATAATTATTAATAAGATTATGACATTATCTTCATATCATCAAAATTATTCGAATTATCCAGAGGAGGAGATACAGAAAAGAGTGAATGAAAAAGAGGCTGAATTGAAGAATGTATTTGAGAAGGTTTCTTTAAGAACGAATAGTGAAATTGTAAGGCTGGCGGTGATGGGAAGTGGAGATAAGAGATTTATTAAGTATCATAAAGAAATATTTGAAAAGTTTGTTAATGTGACAGTGGAAGTCATAACTCTTGATATTACAGTCGATCATCTTATTGGAGAGGAGAATATTATCAAGCATGATTGTACATTGTCATTACCTTTAGCTCCTTATGATATTACCTATGCTCATGTTCTATTGAAGTTTATTGAAATTGATAAACAATGGGATGTGATCATTAATTCATATAATGCTTTAAAAGATGGTGGAATCGCTATCCATGTTCTTGATAAAGAAGATTATTCTATGAATAGTAATTCATATATAAGTGTTCCGATTGAGGAATATATAAAAAGATTACAGAGCGGTGGGATAGTGTATTTTAAAATTCCAGTCAAATATGGAATAACTCTTGTCCTATTAAAAAAAGTACCTAGAGCAGGCTTAATATCGAAGTCTTAATGAGATGTAATAGGGAAAATAAGAATAATTAAAATAGTATTCATATGAATTTTGAACATAGTTCTGAGGTTTCTGAAAGTTCGGAGAATGAAAATTTGGAAGAGATGGAACAATCGGAGGGTGAGCTTTCTTTTGAGGAAAGACAGCATCTTGTTGAGAAGTGGAAAAAAGATGTAATCGATGGGAAATTTAATATTGATGATGGTCAAATTAGCAATCAAAGGTTGAAAGAAATTCTTAGTGAGTCATTAATGGAGGATATTGCGGAATTAAGCAATGAATGGGGGATAGAATTAGATGACTCCTTATCAGATGAGGAGTATATAGAAAAAATGCGGGTTCAGGTGAGCGGTTTGGCTAAGAAATGTAGGATTGATACTCATTGGGATTCCTGGCCTAAGAAAATGAGGGAAGATGAGGGGTTTAATTGTGTCGGAGCAACATTATTAGGAATCAATGCTTTGAATGGAAAAGGAATAGAGTCATATTATGGTAATCCTTGGGGGCATGTCGTGAATATAGCAAAGCTTTCAAATGGGAAATGGATGTATGTTGATCTTAGGAATAATATAGTGAAGGAAATATATCCAGAGATGATAAGTTTAGAGGGAAATAGTGTATTGAGGATTGATGATGAGAATATTGATTATAAGTTAATACCAATTCATGATAATTCGATTGCAGTAGGATCAATAATCGGAAATCTTTCTGGATTAGAGGCAGAAAAGGGAAGTGAGGAGGAGCAAGATATTTATCAAAATATCAAACAGAAATTATTTCCAGAATTTACGGAAATCGAAGAGGCAGGAGAAATGCAAGTTGAAAGAGAAAGAGTTGAATCCATACAAGAAGCCGAAGAGGGTGCAAGAAATTATCTTAGGGAATTATCCGAAGAAAGAATAAGAGAAGTGGTGCGGGAGGCTACTATTAAAAAAGAAGCAATTAGGAATTCAATCCTTGAGGCATCTGTATTGGAAGGGTGTAGTGATGAGCTCCAGGAATTTCTTAGGTTAATGGTAACTGGATTAAATAGTATTGATAAAAAAGAGATAAGGGAAGAAGCTATTTCGAGATTCTTAAGCAGATTAAGCAAGTTTTAACTATAAATAATTGAATGCTATATCTTATCGTGAGAGTAATAGAGATGGTTAGAAAGCAGATGAATGAAGGATATTATACTATTTAGATTATTCGGACCATATATTATTTTGGAAATGGGGAATATTTAAATGAAAAATGAAGTTGAATGTTATTGGCTTAGTAAAGTATATTGAATTGCTTTATTGTGCTTTATGATTTTCATAAATATTAATCAATAAAATATTTGAACTTTTTTCCAATAATAATTCAGGATTTTATTCCTATCTTTAATTTGATTTTCTATTTCTTTAGTAGGCTTTATATTCTTAAAATTTCCAAAGTAATGTTTCCATATTTCTTCTTTAGATGGATTCGCTAAGAGAAATTTTACATTATTCCAATGGATTGATTGCAGAAATATTAGAATTGTTGGATCTTTTTTGATGTGGTAATTTTCTAGTAGCGCTCTAATGTTTTTTGTTATAACTACTTCTCTTGAGTATAGGTAAATCCAAAATAGCCAATCTTTACGAATTGATGGATATGGTTTTTTGAATTTGAAACATCTACTTCTCATTGCCTTAGGGGCGTCTACGTTATATATTTGTGTGTTTATTCCTTGATTCCACATTTTTTTAATATTCCTCCAAACAAGAATATCAGATGCTGCGTATGGGTATTTTTTTGCCGATATTTCTAGGTCTTTAATTATGTGATTAAACTTTTCGATTGGTTTCTTATTGCATGGATATATATTGAATATTGTATTTGGTCCATTTTTCCCTTGTGGCATTTCAAAAACAATTATGTCTGGCTTGTATTTCAAAATAGCGTTAGCTTGGCGAGGATCTATCTCGTTTCCTTCTATGCAATTACGTTGTATAAATCTTGGTTTAATCTCCATGATATTTATTTTAACAGATGTTGGTTGGAATTAACATATCTAATATTAATGTCTATATTTAGTTCAGTATGTCGATAAATTTTATTTTATCCTTGATTTCAATTTATTAATTGGATTTTTATGGTTATTGGAAATAAAATATGATATACTTTGGAAAAGAGTTAAAGGTATTAATTTTAAAATATGTTATTTAGCTAAGGTGTTAGTTTAGAGTTTAATTATTAATAATTTATGCAAAGAAGAGGTTTCACTCTCATCGAACTATTGATCGTCATAGCCATCATCGGTATTCTGGCTGGTTTCATCATCGCTGGCCTCTCTGGTAGTCGTTCAGCAGCGAATGATGCTGTGAGGAAGAACGATATCAGCAATCTCTACAAGAGCATAATAGGGAAGCAGGCTATGGAGGATATGTCTTATCCTGATATCACTTCTACTATAGAACCAGGGAAGACCAATACGACTCTCCAGTCATTCATAGATCAGTTCCTCAAGACTACCCCTTATGATCCGAGTCCTACGAAAGCCTATCTCT
>JAQWEU010000017.1 GCA_028704755.1 Minisyncoccota bacterium
ATCAAATATTGGTGGAGATATAGAGAATACTAATAAAACGACTTTAGATATGATAAATTCCTTGACTATCGAGACTGCAAAAGGGGATATACCGCTCAGTACTTTTACTAATAGCTATCTTCATGGAGGTGTGAATACGATCCAGCACCAAGATGGGAAAAGGATAGTGAATGTCAGTGCTGATGTCCAGAACGGATATACAGTATCGGAGATCGTTTCTCAGTTCAAGGACAAGATCAAGGAAAAGACCTTGCCTTCTGGATATGAGGTCGCGTATGGAGGGGAGCAAGAGGATATGGAAAAATCTTTTGGTGATATGTATAGAGCTTTCATATTAGGAGTCATAGCAATTTTCGCTTTACTCGTATTCGAGTTCAATTCATACAGGCAGCCGATTTTCTTACTCATGACTATTCCACTTGCAATTATCGGTATCCTTCCTGGACTGACAATCGCAGGACAAGCACTTTCATTCCCTGCAATCATTGGTATAATCGCTCTTGGAGGGGTAGTAGTGAATCATGCAATCATCTTGATCGATAGGATACATCTTAATAGGAAGAATGGAATGGTAAAGGAGGAAGCGATCGTGGAAGCGGGAAAGTCGCGTCTGAAACCGATATTCTTGACTACGATCATCACTATATTAGGAAGTGTGCCTCTGGCATTCTCTTCTCCAGTCTGGGCACCAATCGCACTTGCTATGATATTCGGATTAAGCTTCTCATTCGTTCTGACACTTGGATTCGTCCCTGTACTTTATAAGAAGTTCGGGGAAGACGTAATCGATTAATCACATTAAAACCTGGTAGTAATATCAGGTTTTTTTGTTGGGTAAAGTCATTCTTTAATTTCCTGGATAAAGTAGTATAATATATTTATGAAAAAACATAATAATTTACAAATGTTAATGCTTGTTATCGGATGTGTCCTGATCGGCTTTTCTTCATCTTTATTTTCGGGCAATATCCCTGCTAATTATGCGACCCTTACCAAGCCTTTCTTTTCTCCTCCGGGATATGTATTCGCTCCTGTTTGGATCGTTCTTTATGTGATGATGGGAGTATCTATCTATCTTGTATTGAAAGAGAGGGAGGAGCATGATGTTTCGAAGGCGGTGAGGTTCTTTATCGCTCAATTAGTACTTAATTTCTTCTGGTCAATAATATTTTTCGGGTGGAGCAATCTGAGTCTAGCCTTTTATGAGATATTAACTTTATTAGTATTGATTATCTTTACGATATTTTCTTTCCATAAGGTATCAAAAGTCGCGGCCTATTTATTGATTCCTTATGCCTTATGGGTCGCCTTTGCTACATTATTAACATATTCCGTCTGGACATTAAATTAATCTTATGGAACAAATAATCTTACAACTAAAAGAATCTGGTATTCTTGGCAGAGGAGGAGCAGGTTTTCCTGTTTGGCAGAAATGGGAGTCGGTATCGAATGCTGTGGGGGATGAGAAGTATATCATCTGTAATGGAGCAGAAGGGGAACCTGATGTCTTCAAGGATGGCTATATCATTAAGAATTACCCTGAAGAAGTGATCAATGGGATCAATATAGCTATAAATTTTTTATCGGCAAAAAAAGCTTATCTGTATCTTAATCATAACTATTATAGGGATAATAGGGAGAGATTGGTGGAACTAATAGGAGATTTGCCTATCGAAGTGATAGAGAAAGGCAAGGGGTATATCGCAGGGGAAGAGTCGGCTATCTGTAATTTCATTGAAACTGGTATTGTTGAACCAAGGCAGAAGCCCCCATTCTTATCGAATGTCGGTCTTTTCGGAAAGCCAACCTTGGTGAACAATCTGGAAACGTTCTATTATGTGTCGAAAATCAGCAAAGGTGATTATGGGAAGAAGAGATTATTCTCTATCAATGGAGATGTTTCTGATGCAGGGGTTTTTGAAGAGTCTGAAGAAGTCACTTTGGAAGATCTGCTCAGGAAGACTGGGAATTATCCTGAATTCGATTTCTTTGTCCAGGTAAGCGGAGGAGCAGAGGGGGTCATAATGCTGCCGGAGGAATTGAAGAGTCCTTTGGCCGGAGGGTGCGGAGCAATAAAAGTGTTCAACCGAGAAAAGACTGACCTCTTTGAACTCATGCAATATTGGATAGAGTTCATAATCTATGGGAATTGTGATAAATGCGTGCCTTGCAGAGAGGGAACTTATCGAATATATGAAATGGTAAAAGCGAGGAATATCGATAAGGAGAAGATGCTTGATCTGTTGGATGTGTTAGAGAAAACTAGTTTTTGTGCACTTGGAAGAGGGGTCGTGATTCCTTTTAGGAGCTTAATTTTAAAACTTAAATTTGAAGATTATGGAGATGGAAAGATTTAATATAACAATAAATGGAAAAGAGGTGTCTGCCGTAAAGGGGCAGACAATACTCGAAGTGGCTTTGGATAATGATATCAAGATACCTAATCTTTGTTTTCATTCTGATCTGAAGCCTAGTGCTAGTTGTCGATTGTGTGTCGTATCGATAGAAGGAAGAAGAGGGTATCATACTTCTTGTTCGACTCTGGCCGAGGAGGGGATGGTGATTACGACAGACAATGAAGAGATGAGCAGATTAAGAAAGACTAATCTGGAGCTGCTATTCGCTCAGCATAGGGAGAGGTGTAATGATTGTATCAAGTCAAATGATTGCAGATTACTAGAATTAGCTGAAGACCTCAAAGTAAATATTGCTCGATTCAAAGATAGGAAAGAGAATTTTCCTGAAATGAGTTTTGGGCCATCAATACATTTCGATTCTTCTAAATGTATTGACTGTAAGAATTGCGTCGAAGTGTGCAAGAAGCAGAATGTTTGTTTCCTGACAACTCGTGAAAATGGTCCATTTTTCCAAGTGTGTCCTTCGAGTGACAAAGGAAGAGATTGTGTCTATTGTGGACAGTGTGTCATACATTGCCCTACGGGAGCTTTGCAGGAGGTTGATTCAATAACAAAAATAGAAGCAGTGATAAAGGAGGGTAAGAAGACTGTGATATTCCAGATAGCGCCAGCAGTCAGGACGACGATCGGAGAGGAGTTCGGGATGGGATATGGAGTCATTGCTACGGAAAAGATAGCAGCTGGCATACGGAAGCTGGGAGTAGACAGGGTCTTCGATGTGTGTGCAGCGGCTGATCTAGTGACAATGGAAGAAGCTCAGGAATTGATAGAAAGGATTACGAATAAAGGGGTTCTTCCAATGTTCACTTCATGTTGTCCTGGTTGGGTAAAATTCGTTGAGTTCTACCACCCAGAAATGATCCCTAATCTGACGACGGTAAGGAGTCCGCAAATACTTTTCGGCGGATTGACAAAAACGTTCTGGGCCGGAAAAGAAGGAATTGATCCTAATGACATATATGTAGTATCGATCATGCCTTGTACAGCAAAGAAATATGAAGTGGTAAGAGAGGAGATGAAGATAGATGGAAATTTTCCTGTTGATGCTGTCCTTACCACCCATGAATTGGCTTGTTTCATGAAGAAGTATGACGTAGACCTCAGTACTATCGAACCGGAGGCGTTGACTCCTGCCTGGGGCGATTCGAGCGGAGCTGGAGTCATATATGGAGCTAGTGGAGGAGTCACTGAGTCAGCTCTTAGGACTGCAGTTTACAAACTGACGGGGCAGAATCCTGCGAATATAGAATTCCAGGAGGTCAGGGGTTTGCAAGAGTCTAAGGAAGCGGTAGTGAATATAAATGGATTGAGCTTAAGGGTAGCAGTGGTCAACGGATTGGATAATGCAGAGAAACTGATCGCAAAGATAAAAGAGGATCCGACTTATTATCAATACATCGAAGTAATGGCTTGTCCTGGAGGATGTATCGGAGGAGGAGGGCAGCCCTTACCGACCGATAAGAAAATAAGGAAATTACGGGCTCAAGGACTATATAAAATAGATACTGGAAAAGAGAAGAGATTCGCTCACGAGAATCCATTCGTAAAAGATATCTATGAGAAATTCTTCAATGATGAGCATAACGTACATAAAGTATGCCATACGAGGTATTTAAAAAAAGATAAAGAAAATAATTTTTAATAATAATATGAACCAAATAAAAGTCATATCAAAACCTAAGGAGTTACTACTTATGGGGCAGTTCGTTGTCCTTCTTAGCTTAGCCATAGTTGCTCCATTATTAGGAAATCAATTACTGACCGGAACTCTAGTGAACGGATTGTTAGTAGTCTCCGTCTTCAGTCTTGGGGTCGGCGGGTCGGTCTTATTGGCATTATTACCAAGCTCAGTATCCTTATTTTTCGGACTATTGCCGGCTGCTATGGCTCCGATGATACCATTCATCATAATGAGTAATATCTTGATGGTCCTGATGGTCAATGCTTTCAAAGGAAAGAATTATTTCATCGGAGGGTTCCTAGGGGCGATAATCAAAGCTTCTTTCTTGTTCTTTGTCAGTTACATAATGTTCAATTTTTTCTTGCAAGGAGCTGGAGCAAAGGCCGCTTCTTCAATGATGGGGTATATGCAGTTATTGACCGCTTCTCTTGGAGTTGTACTTGCGTATCCAGTAGTGAAAGTCCTTGGAAAATCCAATTAGGGTTTTGAGAATATAATGCGATAAAAATCTCGCCTTTTTAGGTGAGATTTTTTGTTTTTTGCTTCGATATTGATTAATTTAGCTGGTAATGATTTATAAAAAGGGGTATAATATATCTACAATAATAATTTAAATACAAAATGATGACATTTAACGAATATCAAGAGGAAGCAAGGAAAACAGCTATTTATCCTGATATGGATAATAATTTTATATATCCTGCATTAGGATTAGTCGGTGAAGCGGGAGAGATTGCAGAAAAAATAAAGAAAGTTATACGTGATGATAATTATATTGTTACGGAAGAGAAAAGGGGTGAAATTACGAAAGAGTTAGGTGACGTGCTTTGGTATATCGCTAATCTTTCCAAGGAGTTAGGCATTTCCCTTGAAGATGTAGCAAGTAAGAATTTAGAAAAATTAAAATCTAGGCAGGAAAGGAATGCCTTGCATGGGAGCGGAGATAATAGGTAAGATAATTAATAATTAATTAATCTAATCAAATAATATGAAAAACAATCTTGGTGAAAATTTTGTTATCTCAATCGCTGATAATTACGTCAAGCAAATAAGTTCTAATTGGTGGGATATATTCGTTACGGGTGCCTTGTTATTCATTTTTGGGGCTATTTTCGTGATCTGGCCTCAGCAAAGTATCACCTTTATCGCTTATTTGATCGGAGTAATGGCGATAGTGATAGGAATCGTCATAATGTATAATTCTTTCAAGGTCAAGAATATCGAGAAGAATTACATGAAGATGAAAGAGAACATAAAGAATAAGTTTTTTGAATAATGCCTGTTTCGAATCTATATATAGTCAATTCATTGGGAGTGCGAGAACCTTTTTCTGAGAAAAAGGTTTTTAATGCATTAAAACGATCAGGAGCTTCTAATCAAGTAGCCAATAATATATTGGTAAAAGTCAAGGATAATTTCATTCCTGAGATGACTACTTTTGAATTATTCAAAATGGTCAGGGCATTCTTGAAGAAAGAAGAGTTACAGACTTCGATCAAATTCAATCTCAGGGAGTCGATGAGGCTTTTGGGACCAGCTGGTTTCATCTTTGAGAAATATATAGCTGATGTTTTTGGAGAGTGTGGTTATAAGGTGAAGATAGATCAGATCATAAAGGGAAGGTGCGTGGATTACGAGATGGACGTCCTAGCAAAGAAAGAAGGAGTTATGTATCTTACTGAATGCAAGTATCGTAATAGGCAGGGTGAGAAAGTCGATGTAAATGTGTGCTTGAAAGAGTTTGCCTTATTGAACGATGTTCGAAGAGGGAAGCAATTTTCAGGCGATACTTCTATTTCTTCGATACAGAGCTTGATTGTCACTAATACGAAATTTACTGAGCAGGCTATAAAATATGCTGAGTGCGAAGGGATATATCTCTTCGGGTGGAGATATCCGACTGATGGAGGTCTTGAGAAGATAATAGAAGATAGGAATCTTTATCCTATTACCATACTTCCTTCTTTCAAGAATCATCTGATGGATTATTTCGCTGGAAAAGGGATGATGCTCGCAAAAGACGTATTAGCAATAAAAGATATTGCAAAATTCTCAGAAATAGCTAAAATACCAGAAAGACAGATAGAGGCACTCTATAAGGAGGCGAAAGCTCTGTTAGAAAATAAATAATCAAATCATTATGTCACTTCATATAGGTATAGTCGGACTTCCTAATGTAGGGAAGTCCACTTTATTTCAAGCTATTACAAAAAAGCAAGTCGATAGGGCTAATTATCCTTTCTGTACGATTGACCCGAATGTCGGGGTAGTTGCTGTTCCAGACGAAAGAGTGGAAAAATTAGCGGATCTGACAAGTTCCTTAAAGAAAATATATACTACTGTTGAGTTTGTCGATATCGCAGGATTAGTAGAAGGGGCAAGTCAAGGAGAAGGATTGGGGAATAAGTTCTTAGCTAATATCAGGGAGGTGGATGCTATCGTTTATGTACTTAGGGCTTTCAAGAATGATAATATCGTCAATGTGAGGCCGCATATCGATTTATTGAAGGATAAGGAAATCCTTGATACTGAGATGATCCTCAAAGATATGGAGACAGTCGAAAAGAGGCTGGGTTCTTTAGAGAGAGAAGTCAAGTCGGGAGATAAAAAAGCACTTGAGGAGTTAGAAGTGCTGAAAAAGGTTTATGAATTATTGAAAGATGGGAAAATAATTTCTGGACTTGGGTGGGATGTTGAAGAAGAGAAGATAATAAAGAGTTATCAGTTATTATCATCGAAGCCAAGGCTTTTCTTATTGAATGGAAATGAGGAAGATGTCAGTGAAGAGGTAACGAATTATTTTAAGAATAATGGATTAGAGTTCTTGATAATGAACATTCTTAACGAGTCAGAAGCTTCTGAATTGGATGAGAGCGAACGAGAGGAATTCGGTCTACCAAAGGAACTCAGTCTGGGTGATCTGATAAATTCTTCATATAAATTATTAAAATTGATTACGTTCTTCACTACTGGAAGCGATGAGACAAGGGCTTGGACTATTAAAGAAGGAGACATGGCTCCTAAGGCAGGTGGAGCGATACATAGTGATTTCGAAGAATTCTTCATAAGGGCAGAGGTGATAAATTGGCAGGACCTGATAGATTGTAATGGCTTTGCTGGAGCAAGAGAGAAAGGAATGATCAGGACGGAAGGCAAGGAATATATAGTAAAGGACGGTGATGTCATTGAGATAAAAAGTGGAAAATAAAGGGGATAAAATATATGATTGTGTCATCATCGGTGGCGGTCCTGCCGGGATGATGGCAGCGATTTCTGCCAGCAAGTCTAGTAGCAATGTTTTACTTCTAGAAAAGAACGATAGTCTGGGGAAGAAGTTGCTTCTGACTGGAAATGGAAGATGTAATCTTTCTCATGAAGTGATCAGTCATAAGGATTTTGTTTTGAAGTTTGGAAAAAATGGAGATTTTTTATTGTCTCCATTTTTTATTTTCGGACCAGAAAAAACCGTTGAGATGTTTAAGGGTAATGGGCTAGATATATCAATAGAAGATAATGGTAAGATGTTTCCTAAGGATGGAAGTGCCAGAGCGGTCTTAAGAGTGCTTTCGGATATGATAAAAAAAGGCGGTGTTCAGATCCTTCATGACGCAGAGGTAGAGGAGTTCATCATAATGGATGGTAGGATCGAGAAAGTCTTGATTTCTGGTGGTAGGGAGATATCAGCACTGAAATTCATAGTTGCGACTGGAGGAAAATCTTTTCCTGAGACTGGGTCTAATGGGAAGATGTTGGAACTGTTGAGAAGTGCAGGACACTCAATCACATCTCTTTATCCGGGCCTCTCTCCTATCAGGCTGAGCGAACCAGCAAAAAATTTGTCCGGGGTAACTCTGCCTGATATCGGAGTAGAATTCCTTAAGAAAGGGAAAGCCTTTTTAAAGGGGAGGGGGAGCATCCTTTTCACTCACTTCGGAATCACTGGTCCGATAATATTAGATATGAGCAATGAACTGGGGCCATATATAGAACAAGGAAAGGTGTCTGTTGTGTTAGATTTCTTTCCTGATAAGAATGATGAAGAATTCGAATCATATCTAGAAAGTATCATCGAGATAAATAAGAATAGGGCGGTCAAGAATCTTCTTGGTTCTTTATTGCCAGAAAGAGTCATGTCATTCGTCTTGGATCAATTATCGATCGATCAGGATAAGAAATCTTCCCAGATATCAAGAAGTGAGAGAGTGATGATCTTAAAGGTTCTTAAAGGATACGAATCGGAGATAAGTGGATTAATGGGTTTTGATCAGGCTATGGTCACGAGAGGAGGGGTTTCGTTGAAAGAGATAGATGCTAAGACAATGAGGTCAAAAATATTATCCAATCTATATCTTGCCGGGGAGGTGATTGATCTGACCGGTATTTCTGGAGGATATAATCTTCAGTTATGCTGGACTACGGGATATGTTGCCGGGATGTTGAAATAGGATGTTAAAAAGATACAAAAAATGGTATCATTGATGATAATAATGTAAAAATAAAGAAATGAACAAATTTATTTATTACCTTCCAAGGATACTGTCTATCTTGATACTTGTCTTCTTCGGCGCCTTCATGTTAGAAGGATTCAATCCTTTTGATCAAGGGATTTTTTTGTCGCATCTGATCATGACCACCATAATCTTGATTTCTCTCATAGCTAGTTGGAGATTCAAAAAAGGAGGATATTCTTTCATAGTAATCGGAATGGTCGCTATTTTTTTCTTCAGTCCGTTAGTCATGACAGGGTTGGTCATCGGTGGAGTGCTGATATTAACCGGACTTTTATTCCTAATTCCATAAGTGTGTAATGAATTGGAAAATATTATCATCTTTATTAGTGATTCTATCGGTATTTAGTGTGTTACTTTTCGAATTCATAACTCCTTCTTCATCCAAAGAGGATGATTTTGTCCTAAACAGAGGGGATAATATATTCAAGGTTTCGACAAGACTCAAGGCTGATGGATATATCGGGAGCAAGATGATCTTCTTATCTGTCTCTATGGGAGATGGATCCTTTAGGAAAATACGAGCTGGAACTTATGAGTTAAGGAAGGGGATGAGCAATAGTGAGATATTAAGAATAATCACGAGTGGTAGTCCTGTGATCGGGCAATTCATTATTTTGCCAGGAAATTCTATCAAAGAGATCTCGTATAGTCTTGAGAGAAATGGGATATGCAGCTCTGAGGAGTTCATGGGTTATGTCCTTGATAGGGGTAAGTGGGGGGTAATGCAGGAGGAGTACCTATTCTTAAAGGATATTCCTGATAAAGGAAGCCTTGAAGGATATCTTTTTCCTGATACGTATCATATCGATAGGAAGTCTTCTCCTGACAGGGTCGTCGATATGATCTTAGCGAATTTCAGGGAGAGGACGAAATCTTTGAAAACAGACGGAAATAAGCATGGTGCATATGAGATAATGATCATGGCATCGATATTGGAGAAGGAAGTCATATCCTTGGATGATAAGAAATTAGTGGCTGGTCTGCTTTGGAAACGATTAGCAGGCGGTTATCCGCTTGAGGTGGATAGCACTCTCATATATTTCCGTTCTTCTGATCATCCAAGCGTTAATGACAAGAATATTGATTCGTTATATAATACTTATAATCATGGAGGATTGCCTGTAGGGCCGATATCCAATCCTTCACTCGAGAGCATAGAAGCTGCTATTGATTATCAAGAAAGTGATTATTGGTTCTATTTGAGCGCTTCTGATGGAAAAACTATTTTCAGTAAGAATTATGGCGAGCATTTAATAAATAAGGCAAAGTTTTTAGATAAATAAAAATATGGAAGAAAAAAATATAATCGATGAAAAGTTAGTTGGTCAAAGTGTTGAGAATAAGGTTTCTGAGAAAGTCGTGAAAGCTAAAATTGATTACTTAGGAAAAGTAAAAAGTTTTTTTACTTTCAAGAAATTCGGTGTCTTATTGATCTTGTTATTCGCTATTCTTTTATCTGTTCTATTTTCTTCTTTCAAGGTGATTGAAAAGGGTTTTGCTAGTCAGTATAGGCTGGTTCCGGAGAAGATATCTAAATCTGCTGCCATAAAGATATCTCTTCCAGCTGATTTTGATATGTCGCAAGCCCAGGGCAAGATACGTTTTGAGCCAGCGATTAGCGGTAATTGGGGAGAGGAGGGTAAGAAAGTCGGATTATTCGATACGGCTTTTGCTTCTGAAGAGGATGATAAGGTTGTCGTATTCAAACCCAGTGATTCCTTATTGATAAATCGATATTATAATGTCTATCTGACGATCGAGGACGGGCAGACGATCAAGGCAGATTTCATGGCTGTTGATGATCCTGTGATAAATGCCGTGTTTCCCAGTGGAGACCAAGAAGCTCCAGAGGATTCTAAGGTAACAGTTACTTTCAGTAGGCCGATAGTCGCGTTATCGACACTTGATTTCTTGGAAAATACAGATTTTCCAATCGAGATATTTCCTGAGACAAAGGGGAAATTTAGGTGGATAAGTACGAATACTCTTCAATTCCAGCCTGAAAACGGTTTGAATCCTTCGACTAATTACACTATCAAGATCAATGAAGGTTTTACTTCTTTCGATGGTGTTAAGATCGGAGGAGGGGAATTCAAATTCAAGACGAGGAATTTAAGATATCTTCATTCTGAAGAGAATGATAGCCGATTGGCAATATATAATGAGCCGATAAAAATATATTTCAATCAGGATGTTGATATAAAGAAGATCGCGATGGAAATGATTCTGACTAAGGATGGGAAAGATATTCCTTTCCATGTTTCATATGCGAAGAAGACACAAAGCGAGGTCCAAGCTGCAGAAAAGGAGCAGTTCGGCTTGGATGCGTTGGGTGATTTTGCTACTTCTACTATCAAGTCAGCAAATATCATCAACATAGATATGCCTGATATGGGCAATGGTGGCAAGTCGACGGTTGATGATTCTGGTGACAATCAGACGAATAAATCGGTCTTGCTCGTGTATAATAAGACAGATAAATTCGGAAGAGAGAATTTCTGGGATTTTAATTCTTCATATGAACTTAAGATAAGAAAAGCATATCCAGTAATGGGGGATATAATCATCGACCAAGAGAGGAATATTTCTATCCAGACAACAGAAATAGTAAAAGATGTGTCAGTCGATTCTGATAGGACGAGGAATAGCTCCAGTTCATTATTCGATCCGCAAGGAAATATAACTTATGAATTCTATGAGGATGTCGATATCAGCAAGAGCAATATTTCTTCTTCAGCTCCGATAGATAAGATAGTGTATGGTGAAAAATGTGGTGATGAGAATGATTGGAATAGTGATTGCCAAAAGGTTCCGGATAAGAAGAAAGTAATCATAACTTTTGATCATGATAAAGTTTCTGTCGGGTCTACTATAGAAATCAAGTTGAAGGAAGTATACAACAGCCTTGGGCAGAAGATAAGCGCTGAGGAGAGATCGGATAAATTCAACACTTATAATAGTTTAAAAATAAGCCTGGGAAAGGATAATTATTATAGCAATACTTCTTCGTTGATCCTGTGTTCGAATAATCCTCTATCAGTTCCTGAAAAGAAGGATTTTAAGAGTATGATCAAGGCCGGCATTGATTATGATATTTTTTCCTGGGGGAATTCTTGGATCCAACATAATTATGGAGATGAAGCAAAGAATAATTGTCCAGTAGGGCTTTTCGTTACATTCATTGACGTCGGATTCATGCCTGAGCAGAATTATAATCTGGACCTGGATATTGATGATGTCTTCGGGCAGAAGGTGCAGACAAGCATATCTTTTACGACAGGAAAGATTCTGAATAGGGATATTTCCATATTTCCGATGCAGCAATCGTATAGTATAACTTCCCCTAAGAAGACTGTCATTTCTTTCGGGACTGAGAACGTAGAATATATCAATCTGGAGATATGTAAGCAGGGTGATATCTATGGATTCTATAAACAGTATCAGGCATATTATTCTTGGGATAGTAATAGTCTTAATTTTTCTAATTGTGCGAAATTAGAGCAATATGAAATACAGTTGACGAAGAAATATTGGAAAGTCAATTATTTCGATGTCGATATTAAACAATATTTTGATGATCCGATCGGTAATTACATGATAAGGATAAGCCATCCTGATTATACTGGTTACTCAAGGCATGGTGGATTGATTTCTTTCTTGAGCGTCACTAATCTTGCTGTCGGGGAAAAAAGGGTAGAGTTGTCCAGGGAGAACATAGGGGATAATGAGTCATTGTTCGGTGAGCTGAATAATATTTATTGGGTGACTGATATCAATAGTCAGAATCCTGTCGAAGGGGTGAAAGTCAGTATGTATAGTTCTGGAACAGATTCTCGAGAGGGGGTTACTAACGGTGAGGGGGTGGCACTTATCAAGCCATTGCCTGGATTAAGGGTGGTAACTCTAGAAAAAGGTAATGATAGTACTATGGTCATCAGCGATGAAGAGAATCTGAATTATGCGTCTGATGTATATTCGGTGAAGAAGTCATATATCTATACTGATAGGCCGATATATAGACCAGGGGATAATGTGAATATAAAGGGAGTGCTAAGGATAGGGTATGATGGTAATTATCAGATCGGAAATAGGAAAGTAAAGGTGTCAATAAATAGTCCGGAGTGGGAGAAAGTTTTCGAACAGGAGGTAGATATTAATGATTTCGGGACTTTCCTTGTTTCTTATCCGCTTGATAGCGATGCTCCGTTGGGTTCATATTCGATCTGTACTAATGATTATAACTGTAGCTATTTCAACGTGTTAGAATATGTACCAGCAGCTTTCGAGGTAAAGGCTTCTACTGAAAAGGATGATTATTCTTCCAAGGATGATGTCAAGATAAATGTCGATGCTAATTATTATTTCGGAGTGCCAGTTGATAATGCTGAAGTAGAGTATACAGTAAGTTCTCAGAATTATTATTTTGATAGGTCTGATGATTGGTCATATAACTTCGGGTATAATGATGAGGATTATTACTATAGTGATGATTATTATTATGGAGATAAATTCCTCTTCAGAGGAAAGACGACTCTTAATGCTGAAGGTAAAGGGGTGATCAACGAGAATATAGATCTTGCGAAATTGTTCAAGGATTCCAAGTCCAGCAAGATTATCGTGTTCGATATCAATGTGAAGAATTCTTTCGGACAGAATGTCTCTTATCAGAAGTCGGTGATACTCCACGCAGGAAGTTTTTATCTAGGTTCTGCTGTGGATCAGTACTATGTGGCTAAGAATCAGGATTTCAATCTTAAGATAAAGTCTCTTGATGTATTCGGGAAGAATAAGAAGGTCAATGATATAAATGTTGATATATCCAAGACGAGATGGGAATATTCAAAGAGGCAGAATTCTGAAGGAGGATATGATTATAAATGGGAAAAGAAGTCAGACCTCGTCAAGAGTTTCAAGGCTTCAACTGACGATAATGGTGATTATTCCATCAACCAGAAACTTGAAAATGAAGGGTCTTATGAGATCCAGATATCTTCTGCCGATGAACGAGGTAACAAGGTTTATTCTAATTCTTTCATATATGTTTATGGAGATAGGCAAGTCAGTGTAAGGTATAATGATGATACTGAACTTGAACTTAAATCTATCAAGACTGATTTGAAGGAAGGTGAGACTGGAGAGCTGATTATCGAGTCTCCGTTCCCTAAGGCCAAGGCCTTGATAACTATCGAAAGGGGAAGAGTGTTCGAGTATAAGGTGGTTGATATAGTAGGGAGCTTGTACGATTTCAAGTTCAAGGCCGAGAGGAAGTATGCTCCGAACGTGTATGTCAGCGTACTGCTCCAGTCTTCTGATCCTCAGGTCAAATTCGGAACAAAAGAGTTCTCTATCGATACTTTGGCAAATAAGTTGAATATCGATGTAACTACTGATAAGCAGTCTTATGCTCCAGGGGATGAGGTCAATCTGAAGGTAAATACGAAAGATAGTGAGTCTAAGGGGGTCAAAGCCGAAGTGTCTTTGTCCGTAGTAGATGCAAGCGTTCTAGCCCTAACAGGAAACCCTAAGAAAGATCCTCTATCATTCTTTTACGATGGCTTTCCTTTGACTGTGTCAACATCTTCGAATATACGAAGTGTTCTTATCAAGAGAGAGGTCGTTGATACGAAGGGGGGGTCAGGAGGCGGATCGGAAGATTCTGGTAAGAGTGCGCCAAGGGGAGAATTCAGGGATACGGCCTTCTGGAAAGGAGATCTCGTGACCGATGATAATGGTTATGCGGAAATAAAGTTCAAGCTGCCTGATAATCTTACAAGGTGGCAGATCGAAGCATTAGGGGTGACACCGGATACTAAATTAGGTGTTTCGTATAGCGAGTTCATTACGAGAAAAGAGCTGATGGTCGTTCCTTTGAAACCAAGATTTATAATACCAGGAGATACTTTCAGTGTCGGAGCGACTATATTCAATCAAAGCGATGAGAGGAAGGATATAAAAGTTTCTTTCAGTAGTGATACGTTGAATTTCTTAGGTGAGAGTAAGGAGATGTCAATAAGCCTTGAGAAGGGTAAGTCCCAGTCAGTCTATTTCTCAGTAAAAGCTCCTGCTGATATTTCTAGTGGAACACATTCTTTCATAATCAGCGCTGATGGGGGTGATAAGAATGATGCTGTCGAGCAGAAGATAGTGATAAGGCAGAATCAGACTTATGAGACCGTAGCAACTTCTAATTACGTGACTGAAGACATCGTGCGAGAGTCTGTATATATTCCTGCTAATGTGGTAACTGATAGGGGTGAGGTCTCAGTAAGGGCTTCAGCCACTCTTGCAGTATTCTTATCCAGTTCTATGAATTATCTGATACAGTATCCTTATGGATGTTCAGAACAGCTATCTAGTATCCTGAAGGGGTTAGCTACAGTCGAGCAGGCTTTAAAAGTTCCGAATGTAGCCGATACCTTGAAGTTGGATAGGGTTAGATATGATGGTAATGATTATAATATCCAACAATTAACTGATATCGGGATGAAGAAGCTGTTCAAGAATCAGAATTCTGATGGAGGCTTCAGTCTTTGGGGGGGTGATGAATCTAGTTATTATGTCAGCCTGAAAGTCTTAGACGCCTTAGTCGAATTAAACAGGGCAGGAAAGATAAAGGATGATGACCCTAGGTTCAATAATCTCATAAATTATATCTACAATAATTTTTCTGATAAGTATTCGACTAAGAATTCTGACAGTGTAATAAATGCAGGCTTTAATATCCTATTGGTGGGAGGAGATAGGGATGATAAGGCAGTAAAATCTGCATTAGAGGATATATTAAGCAATGAAGGGGTATTGAAGGACGAACTGAGCAATCAGTCATTAGCAAAGCTTTCCATATTGGCAAATAGGGGAGAATTCACTTCCGAGGTTTCTAATAAGCTCAATGCCTTGCTTGATAACCGATTGAATATTGATGCGAGAGGGGCATTCATCGAGCCAAGGAGTGAGAATGTCTTCTGGTATAATTATGAGACTAGTATAGGTGATACGTCCTTATATCTAAGATCGATCGTGGCAGGAGAAAGGAATATGAATAATACCGATAATATGATTAGGTGGATGCTCAATTCACGATCAAGGGATGGGTCATGGGGGTCTACTCAGAACAACATCGCGGTAATCGAAGCATTTGTCGATTTCTTGAATTGGAAGAAGGAGACAGAAGCTAATTATAATCTTGATGTGAAACTGAATGGAGAGAAAATAGATTCTTTCTCATTCACTCCAAAGAATATCTTTGATCAATTCAATACGAAGTTAGGAATGAATAGATTCAAGGTAAACAGTTATAATAATATTGAATTCAACAAGAAGAGCAATAGATTGGCCAAGGATTCATTGTATTACGACATGTCATTCAAATATTATCTTACTGGTGATGTTGATTCCAGAGATGAAGGCTTTACGATTACGCGAGCTTTTTATTCCTTGGACGATAAGAAAAATACTACTCCTTTAGCTTCGGCAAGTGTGGGTAATGTCGTAAGAGAGCATCTGGAGATAGTCGTACCGAAGACGAGAAACTTCGTATTCATAGAGGATTATATCCCAGCAGGAATGGAAATAGTCGATATGGACTTAGCGACTGAACAGCAATCTTTGAGGTTCGCAGAGAGCGAGGTAAAGAACAACACTCTTTATCCTGACTTCAAGGAACTCAGAGATGATAGGGCAGTACTTTATGCTGATATGCTTTATCCAGGAATCTATGAGTTCGATTATTTCGTCAGACCGCTTATAAAAGGAAATTATTATCATCTGCCAGCTGTCGTTTCGGAGATGTATACTCCTGAGAATTTCGGAAGAACTCGCAGCTCGTCATTCGAGATACGTTAATCAACGGTGAGGTGAATGGATTCATCTTTTCCTTCAAAGGAGGCTGTTATCTTGTAATAGCCTTTTTTTTGTGGCTTGAACGGGTATTCTTTTCCTTCTGACACCTTCTTATCGTCAACATACCAAATCACGTCATCTTCTGATTTCAAGAAGATGGTGCTTTGATGATCAAAGAGGAAGATGTCTTCATCTTGAGGCCAGGATATCAATGACGATTCTTCCTCAAAGAGATTTTTTATCTTTTCATAGTCATCAGACTCGAGTCCATATTGGATATTCCCTTCGTCTGAAAAGTCTTTTATATTTGAAAAGTCTAGGGGAGTCTTCTTGTTATATGGAGAGTTGATCATTATCTGCATTATATCATTCCAGATAAAACCTGCTCCTATCTGTCCGGAGACTCCTTCAGTTTCGGAGGAGTCTGCGTTTCCAACCCATACAGCTACAAGAAAGTCTGGAGTGTAACCAACGATCAAGCTATCAGTGTAGTCATGGGAGGTTCCTGTCTTCAAGGCGTAGTTCCTTATCGGCAGATTAAGAGAGCTTGATGCTCCAAATTGATCGATACTAGTCTTCCTATCATTGAGTATCTTATTGATCAGTTGGATATATGACTCATCGATGATCTGCTTGTTTATCGTCGGTTCAAATCTTTTATTAGTTTCTTGATTGTCCTTAATTATCTGTAGATTATTATAATGTCCATTATTAGGAAAAATGGTAAAGATGCTTGCTAATTCCTTAGGGGTCATTTCAAGTGCACCCATGGCTATTCCTAATTGATATTCCTTGATATCCTGGTGAGGTTTGAATTCTATTTCTTCGAGGAATTTTCCAAATTCATCTATCCCTACATAGTTCAACGTCAGTAGAGCTGGAACATTGATACTGTTACTCAGGGCATAATGAGCAGTCAGTTTTCCATGGTATTTCGAATCGTAATTCTTGGGATAGAATGGGGAATTATTACTGAGTCTGAATTTGTATTCCTTGTCGTCTAGGATCGTATATGGCCTCATTCCTTTTTCGAATCCTTTCAGGTATATGAAAGGTTTGATGGTCGAGCCGATCTGCCTAGGTCTTTCTAGCATGTTTATTTGATAGCCTTCAGTGAATTGGCTAGGGTCTGGTGAGCCTGTCATGGAAATTATTTCGTTATTAGGAAAGGATATTATTATGGCTGCGGCATTCTTTGCTTTCTTAGTCTCGAGTATTTCAATATTCTTTTTGATAGATTCTTTTATCCTAGTGTCTATTTCCTTATCAATGGTGAGACCTGTCCTTCCTTTGAGTTCAGAATATTTGGTCAATTCTAAAGGGATATTCCTTATCTTCTTATACTCATTGAGATTTTTCAGAGAAGTATTCTTTGGAGTGAACTTATTTCCGTCGATCTCGATATTGAGGTTATCCGCAATTGATTTAGCTCTTTCAATGTTATTATCGGTAATGGGATTGTTTGCATTCGGACTGTTTATGGAACTCAATATCTGGATATTTTGTTCAGTGGTCAGGTTGTTTGGAGAGGTGCCGAAGTATCCTAAACTAGTGCTATTAAGTCCCTGTAATTGATTGCCGAAGTAAACAGAGTTCAAGTACATATCCAGTATGCTTTCCTTGTTGCTCCAAACATTCAATGATATAGCGTAAGTAATCTCGATCATCTTATTCTTGATATCCCTTTCATTCTCATTACCTAATAGATTCTTTGCTAACTGCTGATTGATGGTGCTTGATCCTTGGCGATTAGATAACCCTAATCTCCCCAGAGAGTCTTCAATGATACTGATAGGATTGAAGCCAAGATGATAATAGAAATATTGATCCTCTTTTTTTAGGAGGAGAGATTTGAATTCTTTTGGGTAATTCTCTGAGTAGTCAGCAATATTTCCCTTATTGTTAGGTTTTAGGGAGATAGTCTTTCCGTTCCTATCGATCAATTGATCCGAGGCAAGGCTTTCATATCTCGTAATAGCATCTTTGTCTATGAGGTAGGTGGTAATAAGGAGGGCTGATAAGAATAGGAATAGGATTTTAATTCTTTTGTTCATAATCATATAATATCACGAAATATTGGTTTTAAATATATTGTCTATTTATAATTTCTATTGACTTCTTTGGTCCAGTTCATTATAATTTAGACAAGAAGATTATAAATTTCGTTAAAAAGCGGGATTTTTTATTTTTAATACTCTGTTTTTATCAATGAATATTAAGATAATGTTCTGCTTGTCATTAAATTATTAAAATAATATTTATATATGATAAAAAGACTTCTAAGCATAATATGTTTTTTTTGTATCAGTTTTTTATATTCTTATGAATTGGTTTTTGCTTCTCCTATAAATGGTGAATGTGCTCCTACTCATTATAATTGTAATTCAGGGGTGTGGGGTGGTAGTGAGGGGAGTGGAGGATGTACTGACGGAAAGACTATTGAGTATCATTGGGATTGCAATGGAGTAGGAGGAGGGTCAAAAGTTACATGTTTTTAGTATCTCCCAATGTGTGGAACTGCTAATGGAGGCTCTTTTACTTCTTTAAGTTCAAATTCATCCAATCTTTGTTATTCTTGCTATAATACTAAAGAATTTGCTACTGCTAATTTTATAAGTACGAGTACGGGGTGGTCATGGACATGTAACAGTTATTATGATGGATGTAACTCTGGATATTGTTTTTATTCTGTTCCTGCGGTTTGTTCTGCTAAAAAATATACTAATGGAGCCTGTGGCTCAGCTAATAGTTCCTGTACTGCAGGTAGTCTTTCTGACATAGCTGATAGTGGAACAGCTTTCTTATGGAACTGTCTAGGGTCTGGAGGAGGAAGCAATGCATCTTGCAGTATTCCTAAGGCTTATTGTTCTTCTTCTACAGGAGGACCTG